>JBQCEI010000459.1:0-4523 GCA_051960375.1 Aureliella sp.
ACTAAAACCCAAACGCCATACATTTTTTTTTATGATTCTGCTTGTTTTTATTTGGGGCGGTTTTTTTTTTTTGTGGCTTTTTTCACTGTTTGTTCCCTGGCGGAGCCTGGGAACGAGCGAAAGACGCTTAACACGATCTTCACGCGATCATAGCGCCGCTGCGCTAACGCTTGGCCGGGGGTGGCCGATACCTTGATTAGCCATGTTGAGCTTTCGGCTTAAGCGATCGGTCAGTCGTCTGAATCGATCGGGCGTTGCGACGCAGGTCCGGAGGCCGTATGCCACCTTTCGGGAGAACTTCAAATGCGGACACAGATGACCATTCGCGGGCGGTATCAGTCGGGTTTCACGTTGGTCGAGTTGCTGGTCGTGATCGCGATCATTGGAATCCTGGTCGGGCTGTTGCTGCCCGCGGTGCAAGCGGCCCGCGAAGCGGCTCGTCGCATGAGCTGCTCGAATAACATGAAGCAGATCGGCTTGTCGGTGATGAACTATGAATCGAGCTACAAGAAGCTGCCGCCGGGCGGCGAGACGACCGACTACACCAACGGCAAACGCGCTTTCTGGCCGCACTCGGTCCTGACCATTCTGCTGCCCTACATGGAGCAGACGGCGGTCTACAACCAAATGAACCTCAGCTACGCTTACAACGACGGTCGCTACACGCCGAACCAGATCGCTGCCAAGACGAACATGCCGACCTTCATCTGTCCGTCGGACGCTTACGCCGGCGTGCCCGACCTGGGCAACTATGGCCGCACCGACTATTTCGCAACCGTGTACGTCGACATCGATCCGCTGACGGGAGCTCGCAACAAGTCGCTGACGGCCGACGGTGCGCTGGCTTTCAGCGGTCGCGTCAATCCGAGCACGACTTGGACGATCTCGGCCTCACCGTCGCCGATGTCGGCGATCACCGACGGCACCTCGAACACGGTCGCGTTCATCGAAGATGCCGGACGCTTTACCGAAGGCACTTCTCCGTGGAGTGCGCCCGGCGGATTGAAGGGTAACAAATCGGATTATCCCGACCCGGCCTGCAACGGCGTCTATGGCGCGACCGGAGTCGATTGTCCTCCGTCGAATCTGCGCTCGCGGGCCCGCTGGGCCGATCCTGACGCGGCCGGCAGCGGCGTCTCGGGCGCTGGGCTCAACGGCAGCACGACTTCGTTCGGCTATATCAATCAGAACAAGAACCCGACCGGCGGACCGGCCGGTTGCCCTTGGAGCACGACCAACTGCGGCCTGGCCGACGAGCCGTTCTCGTTCCACACTAGCGGCGTGATGTGCTCGATGGCCGACGGCAGCGTCCACTTCCTGTCCGAATCGATCGACCACGTCAGCCTGCGAGCGATCCTCACCCGCTCCGAAGGCGTCGTGCCGCCGAACAATCCGGTCGAATAGGGTTCGCCCTCTCCGCGTCCTCCGCGGTAAAAAGAAGAGTCACCGAGCGGCCGACGCGCGAAAGGGCAAACACGCCAAAAACGCGACGGCCGAGAGGCCGGTGTCGACCAGTTCGTGCGGGATCGGCAGCGAGCCGCCCAGGTGCGGCTCGAAGAAATAATCCCAGCCCATGACAACATGCACGAACCAACTGGCGATGCCGACGGCCATCGATAGGTTGGCTGCCAGCGGCGGCAGCGATTTTAAGTAAATGCCCGCCATGAACGGCACAAACATGCCGACCAGCGACATGGCATAAGAGGACTGCACGAGCTCATAAGCGCCTTGACCGCTGAGCGCCAGTGCGACCGAAGCGCCTGCCACGGCGACCGCGCTGCCGCGGAGCAAACGCAACTCTTGTCGCTGTGTCAACGGGCCGTGGCTCGCGACGATCAGCGGCTCGAGCAAGTTGTGCGCAAGCACGGCTGCCGGAGCCATGACCGCGCTGACGATCGTCGACAGCACGGCTGAAACTACTGCCAGCAAAAAAATGATCAGCAGCGGCGGCGACAAGAGCTGGCTCGCGACCGCGGTCATCACTCCTTGCTCGGGCACTTTGGCGAGGATCAAGCCCGCCGCCAAGCCCGTCGCGACCGGCAACAAGCACATCGCCAGATAACCCGCCGCGCCGAGATAACAAGCGAGGCTGGCCACGCGCGGACTGCGCGCCGAAAAGACGCGCTGCATCAGATCTTGCACCGGCAAATTGCCCAAGGCGCCGATCGCCAGCGCCGAGATCGCGGCCAGCATGTCTTTGGTATACGTCTCGTGCTCCGCCCACCGCCAGTGTGACGGCGGCGAATCCATGCGAAGCCGCATCATGCCGACTCCCACCGAACCTTCGCCGAGCGTCGTCAGGATCTCGAAGCCAACGACGACCAGCCCGAGAACGATCAGCACCAGTTGCAGCGTGTCGGTCCAGGTGATTGACCACATGCCGCCCATCATCGCATAGCCGGTGCCGCCGATGGCGATGAGGATGATCCACTGCGAGACGCCCAGGCCGTAGATCTGCGACAGGATCGTGGCCAAGGCCACATACTGCGCGGCGATCCAGCCGAAATAGCTCGGCACCAGAATGATCGAGGCCAGGATCTCGGCCAGCTTGCCGTAGCGCTCGCGAAAGAAATCGGGAATCGTTAAGAGGTTCATCCGCCACATCGGTCCGGCGACGAAGAGGCCGGTGATGAGCAGGCAGAGCGAAATGCCGATCGGATCGAGCAGAGCTCCGCGCCAGCCTTGCTGGGCAACTTCGTCGGCCGTCGTCATCAGCGATTCAGCGCCGAACCACGTAGCGATGATCGTGATCGTGGTGAGGCTGACTGGCAACCGACGTCCAGCCAGCACGTAATCATCGACGTTCCGCACGCGGCGCTGGGCGATGTAGCCGATGGCGTACATCGCCAACATGTACACCATCAGGCTGATTGAGAAGATGATTACGAAGGAAGACATTTTTTACCGCGGAGAACGCGGAGAGTCGCTACCTACATATACATGTTGACGATGTTCTCGAGCATCTCTTGGCGGCCGCTGGTGTTGGGGGCCGGTTCGCCGCGCTGGAGCATGTATTGTTCGAGCGTGGTGAAGTTGGCTTTGCCCGCTTCGATCTGCTGGCCCAGGTCGCCGTCCCACGAACTGTAGCGCTGGCGGACGAAGTCGGCCAGCACGCCGTCGGCGCGGATGGCGGCAGCGATCTTCAGGCCGCGGGCAAACGCATCCATGCCGCCGATGTGCGCATGGAACAAATCGATCGGCTCGAAGCTCTCGCGGCGCACCTTGGCGTCGAAGTTCACGCCGCCCGAATGCAGCCCGCCGTACTTGAGAATCATCAGCATGACCTGGGCGGTCAGATAGTAATCGGTCGGGAACTGGTCGGTGTCCCAGCCCAACAACAGGTCGCCGGTGTTAGCATCGATCGAGCCGAGAGCACCTTGATGACCGGCATAATCGAGCTCGTGCATCATCGTATGGCCGGCCAGCGTTGCATGGTTGGTTTCGAGGTTCAGCTTGAAGTACGGCAGCAAGTCGTACGCCCGCAGGAAGTTCAAGCACGCGGCGGCGTCGGAATCGTATTGATGCTTGGTCGGCTCCTTCGGCTTGGGCTCGATCAGGAACTGGCCATGGAAACCGATCTGCTTGGCGTAGTCGACCGCCATGTGGAAGAAGCGAGCCAGGTGATCCAGCTCGCGCTTCATGTCGGTGTTGTAGAGATTTTGATAACCCTCGCGGCCGCCCCAGAACACATAATTCTCGCCGCCGAGTTCCTTGGTGACTTCGAGGCACTTCTTCACTTGAGCGGCGGCATAGGCGAAGACTTCGACGTTGCACGTCGTGGCAGCCCCGTGCATGAAGCGCGGGTTGCTGAACATGTTGGCCGTGCCCCACAGCAGCTTGATGCCGGTGCGCTGCTGATGTTCTTTCAGCGAAGCTGCCACGCGATCGAAGTTCTTGTTCGTCTCGGCCAGCGATGAACCCTCCGGAGCGACGTCCCGATCGTGGAACGCATAGTACGGCGCGCCGAGCTTTTCGCAGAACTCGAACAGCACTTCGACGCGGCGGAGCGCGTTCTCGACGCTATCGGAACCGTCGTCCCAAGGTCGCACTGCGGTGCCGGGACCGAACGGGTCGCTGCCGGTACCGCGCATCGTGTGCCAGTAGACGACGCTGAAACGCAAGTGATCGCGCATCGATTTTCCTTCGACCATCTCTTCCGGGTTGTACCAGCGGAAGGCGAGAGGATTGCGCGACTGCGGACCTTCGTAAGCAATGTGCTCTACTTCAGGAAAATAGCTCATGGGTTTTCTGAGTTCTTCATCTGGCAAGGAAGTTGAGGGAATCAGGAAATCGCGGACAAGTATACGCAAAGCGGTCGCGCGGCAACAGAAGTCCACTGCCGGCAGTCAGGGGGATCGTTTTTACCGCGGAGGAGCTGTGTGGCACTGGCTCTGCCAGTGCTCTTCGCCTCGAAGTGTGCAATTGGCCAAGGAAGAGAACGTTCCAAGAGCCATTTACATTACTCGATCTAGGAAACAAGCCACTGGGACGCCGAACTGGCTGTCACGTCTACAAACTTCGAG
>JBQCEI010000460.1:0-4986 GCA_051960375.1 Aureliella sp.
CAAGTCGGCCGGCCTAACCACAAAACCGCCTGGGGCCGCGAAGCGGCCGAAGAAGAAGAGGTGGACGGGCACAGTCGGCCTGCTTGCCGGGTGCTGACGGCAGAGGACTGCCGTCCCACGTTGGACCACCAACTTTTCTCGCTGCGTCGGGCGGCTCGGCCGATGGCGTTATAATTGCCAGCTTGATTGAGTCCGATCCGCTTAAGGCCTGTTACCGAAATCGAAGGGAGTCACGCGATGGCGACTGCCAAAAGTCCACGCTCAACCAAGAAGAGCCAAGGTCAAACGGCGAATCCCAAATCCAAACTCTCGGCCAATCTACATCGCGTCACCAAACGACTTTCGCTCCGGGACCGCTTGAGCCAATTAACTTATCGCGCAGCGTGTCGCTTGCTCGGCCAAGACGGTGAGAGCTTGCTTCGGCGGTCGGGCGAATTCGATCTCAGTCCTGCCGCCCATCTGAAACTGTTCGACGATACGCTGGTCGCGACGGTGCCCGATGCAAGTCTGCCCGGGCAGATAGCTCGGGTGACGCTCGTCGAAAAGACCAGTCGCTCGGGCGGCTTGCAGATGAACTGCGATCAGTGCGGAACGACTTGTTTGCACGGCGCCGCGGCGCTGGCCGCCGTGCTGGAAAACAAACTGGCCCTGGGTCTCTCCGAAGCCCCCGATCTTCGCGAACCGATCGAGAACTTGACTGAGAAAGAACTGATCCTGCGGGCGCTGGGCGAACGCCAGCTGCGGGCCACGAGCGAACGTATGAAGATCAAAGCCTTCGACCGGACTACGCCCTGGTCCGACTACAGCGTGACGAGCCTCGAGTCGGGCAAGACGTATCGCGTCGCTCTGCGCGGCACCGAGCCGGGCGAGTCGTATTGCTCCTGCCCCGACTTTCGCACGAATCATCTCGGCACCTGCAAACATATTTTGGCGATCGTTCACAAGCTGCCCAAACGCTTCAGCAAGAAAGAGCTCGCCCAGCCGTATGTGCGTCAAAACTTTTCCTTGCGAGTCGACTACGCCGAGCCGATGGGCCTGAGATTCAACTTGCCGACGAAGATTCCCGAAGCAGTTGCCTCGCTATGCAAGCCATTGGCCGGTCGCACGTTTACCGATGTCTCCCAATGCGTAGCGGCCGTGCGCAAACTCGAGCGGGCAGGCGCGAGCGTTCACATCTATCCCGATGCCGAAGAATTCATCGCCCTTCGGTCGTTGCAGGCTCGCTTGGAAAAATTCTCGCAAGCCATTCGCAGCGATCCAACCAATCATCCTCTGCGCAAACAGTTGCTGAAGGTCGAACTGCTCCCCTACCAGCTCGACGGCATCGCCTTCGCCGTAGGAGCCGGTCGGGCGGTGCTGGCCGACGACATGGGCCTCGGCAAGACGATCCAGGGGATCGGCACAGCCGAGCTGTTTGCGCAGCTGGCCGAAATTCGCCGCGTGCTGGTCGTCTGCCCCGCTTCGCTGAAAAGCCAATGGGCTGCCGAAATCGCCCGCTTCTCCAATCGCACGCACCAGATCGTGCTCGGCAGTGCCCACGAGCGCGCCACGCAGTATCGCAACGACGCCTTCTTCACGATCGCCAACTACGAGCAAGTGGTGCGCGACGAAGCGAGCGTAGGCGCGGTCGACTGGGACTTGATCATCCTGGACGAGGGCCAGCGCATCAAGAACTGGGAATCGAAGACTTCGCGGACGTTCAAGAGTTTGAAAAGCCGGTTCGCTTTGGTGCTCTCGGGCACGCCTCTCGAGAATCGCCTCGAAGAACTATTCACCGTCGTCAGCTTCGTCGATAGCCATTCGCTCGGCCCCGCTTATCGCTTCTTCCACCGGCATCGCGTGGTCGACGATGAAGGCCGCGTCAAAGGTTATCGGCAACTGGACGAACTGCGTGAAAGGCTCAAGCCGATCTTGCTTCGCCGAACTCGTGAAAGCGTCAAGCTGCAACTGCCCGAGCGCACCACCGAGATCATCCGAATCCGGCCGACCGAAGAACAGGAGCGCCTCAGCGAAGCCAACGTGGCGAGGGCGGCGCAAATAGCCGCCAAGAAGTTCATCACCGAGATGGATCTGCTGATGATCCAGAAGTATCTGCTGACCGCTCGCATGGCCGCCGACAGCACGTATCTATGCGACAAGCAGAAGCCGGGTTTCTCGAGCAAGCTTGAAACACTCGATGAACTGCTCGACCAATTGGCCGACGAACAGTCTCGCAAGATCGTGCTGTTCAGCGAATGGACCACCATGCTCGACTTGATCGAACCGCTGCTGAGAAAGCATGGCATCGGCTTTGTGCGGCTCGATGGCGGCGTTCCGCAAAAACAACGCCAGCAGCTGGTGCTCCGATTCCAAAACGATCCGACATGCCGCTGTATCATCATGACCAACGCCGGGGCGACAGGGCTGAATCTTCAAAGCGCCAACACGGTCATCAACGTCGATCTGCCTTGGAATCCCGCCATCCTCGAGCAGCGTATCGCCCGTGCTCATCGCATGGGCCAAAAGAATCCGGTGCAGGTATTCTTGTTGGTGACTGAAGGGACGATCGAAGAGCGGCTGCTCTCGACGCTGGCCAACAAGCAAGAACTGGCGCTAGCCGCTCTGGACGTCGAGAGCGATGTCAGCGAAGTGTTGCTGGAGAACGGCATGGAAGCCCTCAAGCGACGCCTCGAAAAACTTTTGGGTAACAAGCCGACAGCCGCGATCGATCAATCGCAGCGTGAGGAAGTGCTCGATCAGACTCGCGAAGTCGCCAGCCAGCGCGAGCGCGTCGCCTCGGCCAGCGGCGAGCTACTCGGCGCGGCTTTGAACCTGGTCGCGCAGCTGGTCGATGGTGCCTCGGCAGCCCCGCCCGAAACGGTTGCAGCCATCTCGCAGAATCTCACTCGCTGCGTCGATCGAGACGAGTCCGGCCGTCCGCAGCTCAAAGTGACCCTGCCCAGCGACGAAGCGCTCAACACCTTGGCACAAACGCTGGCCAAACTGCTGGTCCAAGCGCAATGAGCGCCCTCTCTGCGTTCTCCGCGTTCTCTCTGCGTCTCTGCGTTAAAAACCTACTTCTTCCGAGCCGCAACTCGAAAGTTGTTGAGAGTGGTCGAGCTGAGAAAATGAGACACATCGTTCTGGAACTTCAGCAACTGGTTGTGGAGCGGACATTGCGGTCCGGTCCCGCACCAGCCTTCGCCGTAGGGACAAGCGACGTTCGGCTCGAGCCGTTCAAATGGCGTGACGACTTCCAGTAGCGTGATCTCGCTCGGCGCTCGCGAGAGCGTATAACCACCGCCCGGTCCAGGCGCACCGGTGACGATGCCGGCTTGCGAGAGGGTGGTGAGCACTTTGGCGACGATCGCCTGCGAGAGTTTGCGTTCCTTGGCAATCTCGCCAGAGCTGAAGCGCTTGGGCGACTTGGCATCGAAATGCTCAGCCAGCAGGCTCGTGGCGCAGATGGCGGCTTGGGCGACTTTGCCATAGGGCGTCATGGGCGGAAACTCTCATCTTGGGTGACACGGCTCAGGGCGAGCGCAACTCTTTTCTTCGCTCCCCCTCGCCCCGCTTCGGGGAGAGGGGGCCGGGGGGTGAGGGGCCTGGTTGGAAGTCGTTTGTACGCGTAACGCCATTCCTGCGACATTGTGCCTAGCCTGCGTGCGCACTTGGCTTACCAGCTCACATTATCTGCGAATTCAAGCCCCGCGGCGGCGCTCGACCGACAACTCTATCCGCCCCGCCGGAACCAATCAAGAATTGCAGTTCTTTTATTCTTGATTCCGCCGCCGCCGAGCGATATAAGAAAAGTGGAGGGGCCGCCCGGCGGCGCATCGGCCGCCGCAGTGCCCTGGGATGAAAAGCTTTCGACAGGGAGAAGCCAACGATGAGCACAGCAGCTCTGGACTCGCATACTGCGGTGGGACAATGGGTCCGCCAGTTCCCCGCGACTTCGCGCGTATTCGATAAGTACGGCATCGATTTCTGTTGCGGCGGCAAGGCGGAACTTTCCTCCGCCTGCGCCAAAAAGGGCTTGTCCGTCGACGCAGTCGAAGCGGAACTGCAGCGGGCGATCGATACTGCGGCGGCTTCACCCGATGAAGACGTCGACGCGCTCAGCCTCTCGGAGCTATGCGACAAGATCGTGCGCGAACATCACGACTTGCTTCGCGAAGAACTCCCTCGCCTGGCCAAGATGGTCAATAAAGTCGTGCATGTTCACGGCCAGCACTATCGGTGGCTCGCCCCGCTTCAAGTCGCTTTCCATGCGCTGACCGACGAACTGGTCCCGCACATGTTCAAAGAAGAGCACATTCTCTTCCCGGCGATCAAGCGCATTGAAGCGGCTCAGGCGGTGCCCAACTTCCCGTTTGGTTCGATCGACAATCCGATCCATGTGATGGAACACGAGCACGACAACGCGGGCTCGTTGCTCGCCGAGATGCGTCGCCTCAGCTCGGACTACACCATACCCAGCGAAGCCTGCAACACGTTTCGCGCAATGCTCGACGGCCTGCGCGAACTCGAAGCCGACATGCACCTGCACGTCCATCGCGAGAACAATGTGCTGTTCGTAAAGGCCAGCCAGCTCGCCGACGCATTGTCCGCCGGCCAGCGCTAACAGTCCCTCGCTTACGCGTTTTGAAGTTGCGCATCTCTCGGTGTGGCACTGGCTACGCCAGTGTCTTCTGCTTCGAAGTTTAGAGCGCCACAGGGCCGGTAGGCGTTCCAATGCCTATCCACCCTCCAAAGAGAGTTTTGCAACACGTTCGCCATCGGAGAGAGGCCACGCTTATGAACGCCATAAACTTCGAAAAAAGAGCCACTGGCATAGCCAGTGCCACACGGAAATGCCCAAACGCGGAACTTGAAAAAGCGCGCCGGCCGAGTTCATCAACAGGATCGAACATACTATGGCAACCGCAATAGATCCGTCGCCGGTCGCACAAGAGGCCAGCGTGCAAGCCAGCGTCAAGACGACTGCATCGGCCAGCCCTGCTAGAC
>JBQCEI010000461.1:0-3550 GCA_051960375.1 Aureliella sp.
GCCGCGCTCGACACGGCCGGTGGCAACCGTACCACGACCTTCGATGCTGAAGACGTCTTCGATGGCCATGAGGAACGGCTTGTCTTCTTCGCGGGTCGGCTGCGGATTGTAGCTGTCGACCGCTGCCAGCAGTTCGGTGATGCACTTGCTGGCTTCGGGATCCGACGGATTGTTGTAAGCCGCCAGAGCGTTGCCGCGGATGATCGGAATGTCATCGCCCGGGAAGTCGTACTTGTTGAGCAGTTCGCGAATTTCGAGCTCAACCAGTTCGAGCAGTTCGGGATCGTCGACCAGGTCGACCTTGTTCAGGAAGACGACGATGGCCGGCACGTCCACCTGGCGAGCCAGCAGCACGTGTTCCTTGGTCTGAGGCATCGGGCCGTCAGCGGCGCTGACCACCAGGATCGCGCCGTCCATCTGGGCAGCGCCGGTGATCATGTTCTTGATGAAGTCGGCGTGGCCGGGGCAGTCGATGTGGGCGTAGTGGCGGTTTTCGGTTTCGTACTCAACGTGCGAAACGGCGATGGTCACCGTCTTGGTGGCGTCGCGGACGGTACCGCCCTTGGCGATATCCGAATAGGCCTTGGCTTGTGCCAGGCCCTTGGCAGCTTGAACAGCCAGAAGCGCGCCGGTCGTTGTGGTCTTGCCGTGGTCAATGTGACCGATGGTGCCGACATTGCAGTGCGGCTTCGTGCGTTGAAATACCTCTTTAGCCATTGTGCATTACACCTAACAACAAAAAATAGTTACTCCGTGAGACGTTGGTCGCCCACGATTGACCATGATCAAAACAACGAACCTCAACCAACTGCCTCTCTTGCCGCCGATGGCGAGCAAGAGCTGCTGATGGGACTTGAACCCATGACCTCTTCCTTACCAAGGAAGTGCTCTACCAACTGAGCTACAGCAGCATCGACAAAAGCGGGTGAAGGGAATCGAACCCTCGTATTCAGCTTGGAAGGCTGCTGCTCTACCATTGAGCTACACCCGCGACGAGACTTTTCGGGAAAGTCGAGTCGGAGGCGACTGCGGCCGAGGTCGGCCGGCTGTGCTTTCAAACCCGAACAGGTTCTAACTGGGTCGGGTCTTAACCCCAATAGTTTGCCAGTCTGGCAAAGGTTCGCCAATGGGAGGTGTAGGATTCGAACCTACGTAAGCATAGCTAACGGATTTACAGTCCGTCCCCTTTAACCACTCGGGCAACCTCCCGGTTATTATCCGGCTTTCCGCTGGCTTGCTTCGCTTGCCAGATTTCCGATTCGGGTTTCCCGATTGCTCGGGTTTCCGATTTTCTCAAACGCTCGAATCTCGCAAGCGTTCGATCTCTCGGCAATCGGTCCGCGATGGCTCAGCGGTTTACGATCAATTGCTCTCCAACCGAAAGTTGTTCTAGTTAGAGCGTTCTTCCCGGCAGCTGAAAAGCCCAAAGGAGCCAGCGGAGGGACTTGAACCCACGACCAACTGATTACAAATCAGTTGCTCTACCAACTGAGCTACGCTGGCCTTGTACTTCCAGGAAACGCCCTAGTGTATCGGCCACGCAACCTGCCGCAAGGCGAATTTGGACCGAAAAGTGCCCTCAAGTCGCGCTATTTCGCCACTTTTCGCCGCCACCCGAACCGCCCGTGACCGCTTTCTTTGACAGCGCCACCCAAAAAGATGTTCGCCGAACACCACCGGGAGCGCTGCGACGTGGGTACGATATGCGTGTGACTGCCCGCAAGCCTTGCCGCAGCCGTCGGTGCATGATCGAGCGCTGTCACACAACTAATATGCGGCTGGCTGGAGCCGGTCCAGCCTCGCTCTCCTTAGAAGAAACAGCCGACCGCGAGCCTAGCGCCCTGCGGTTGATCTCGCTCCTACCACTCCCTCGCCTTCCGCCACTCCTCCATTTTGAAAAAGGGGCTACTCGGTGAACGTCCCAGCTTTCTCTCGGCTTGCGAGCCTTGCGCTCTGTTGTTTTCTCGCGACAGCTTTCTCTCGCGCGGCAACTCTCGCCGCGCAGGCGCCCGAAAACCCAACTTCGAAAGATCCCGCAGCGACGGGCTCGGCGTCAACCGGCGCCGCAACCGCAAACTCCCCCGAGTCTGAATCACCGCCGACAGCCATCTACCATCACGGCAAAATCCTCACCGTCGACGATCAGTTCTCGATCGCTGAAGCGATGGCCGTGCGCGGCGAGCGCATCGTCGCCACCGGCTCCAACGATGAAATGCTCCGACTGGCCGATGCCAAGACTGAACGCATCGATCTCCAGGGGCGAACCGTGCTGCCGGGCTTGATCGATTCGCACGTGCATGCGGCCGGCGCGTCGGTCTTCGAGTTCGATCATCCGGTGCCGACGATGCAAACGGTCAAGGACGTGCTCGACTACGTCCGCTCGCGAGCCGCGGTGGTCGAGCCGGGCCAGTGGATCGTCGTCAATCAAGTCTTCATCACGCGTTTGGACGACCAGCGCTTTCCCACGCGGGCCGAACTCGATGCGGTCGCTCCCGATCATCCGGTCTGCTTCCGCACCGGCCCCGATGCGTCGCTCAATTCCGCGGCGCTGGCGAAAGCCGGAATCGATCGCGACTATCAAGTGCCCGAAGGGATCACCGCGAAGGTCGAGCGCGATCCGGCAACCGGCGAACCGACCGGCATCATTCGGGCCTTTGGCAAGATCGTAAAAGTCTCCGATCCGTCGCGCTCGCCCAAGCAAGAGGAGCGGCGAGCGGCGCTGGCCAAGCTGTTGGCCGATTACAACTCGGTCGGCATCACCAGCATCGCCGAGCGGAGCGTCTCGCCTGATTCGCTGCGGCTGTTTGAAAGCCTGCTGGCCGATGACCGCTTGACGTGCCGCGTGTTTCTCAACTGGGGCGTCGAACCGAACGCCGCTTGGCCCGATGTGGAAAAGCAAGTTCGCACCGCAGTCGAACATCCGCTGCATGCCTACAACGATCGCTTGTGGCTTCGCGGCGTGAAGGTGTTTCTCGACGGCGGCATGCTGACCGGCAGCGCTTACATGCGCCAGCCTTGGGGCGTCAGCCGCATCTACTCGATCGATGATCCGAACTACCGCGGTCTGAAATACATCGAACCCGAGCGGCTGTATCAACTGGCCAAGCTCTGCCTGGAAAACGATCTGCAGTTCACCGCTCACAGCGTGGGCGACGGCGCGGTGCACGCGCTGCTCGATGCCTATGAACAGGTCAACCAAGATTTTCCCGTTCGCAAGTCGCGGCCGTGCATCACGCACTGCAACTTCATGAGTCGCGAAGCGATCGATACGATGGCCCGACTGGGCGTCGTCGCGGACCTGCAGCCGGCCTGGTTATGGCTCGATGGAGCGACGCTCGAAAAGCAGTTCGGCAACGAGCGGATGGCTTACTTCCAACCGTATCGCTCGATCTTCGAAGCCAAGGTGGTCGTCGGCGGCGGCAGCGATCACATGCAGAAGGTCGGTTCCTTCCGTTCGATCAATCCGTACAATCCCTTCCTCGGCATGTCGGTCGCCATCGCCCGCAAGCCGCGCGGCCGCAGCCAGCCGCTGCATCCCGAGCAATCGCTC
>JBQCEI010000462.1:0-4162 GCA_051960375.1 Aureliella sp.
GCTCGAGATGTTCGCCTTGGATCTCCAGCTGACCATCCTTCACGGCGCCGCCGGCACCGCAGGCGTTTTTCAAGGTGGTCAGCAGGGCAGGCAGGTCGCTGGCCGTCGGTGAAAGACCGGCGACGACCGTGACGACCTTGCCCTTGGGCCGTTTTTCGACGCGCAGCTTGGCCGTCTGCTTGTCGGGCGGCAGGTAATCGGGCAGGGGCGTGCACCGGCACTCGCTTTCCAAAGCGCCACAGCGCTCGCAACGCGGGGGGATGTCGAAAGGAGTGCCGGCAAAAAGTCGCATAAACCGTCCGTAAGCGGAACGTGCAAAGTTTCGACGCCAGGGCAGCGTTAAACGGTGACGTCGATCTCGTAGCCCTTGCGCTGCTCGCGTCCCATCCACTGGGCGGCATCCGCATCGCCGACGATCGTTTGCTTGTCCGAATCCCAGCGAATCTTGCGGCCCAGGCGAATGGCAATGTTGGCCAGGTGACAGGTCGTCATCGCTCGATGATGGCTGTAGACATCCGAGATCGGTTGTTTGCGAGCCTTGATCGCTTCGACGAAGTTTTCAAAGTGCATTCGCGGAATCTTACCACCGTAGACTTTTTCGAGGGCGTCTTCGGGCAGCGGGTTCTCTTTGAGGGCTTCGATAACGCCACCCTTCATTGCGCCGCGGCTGACATGGAAACGCCCTTCGGTGCCCTCGAAGAGGATGCCGTTGCCGTCGGGAGAATCGGAGACGATGTGCATTTCGATGTCGTCCGGGCACATCACCGTGACGTCGAAATCGGTCGCCGTGTTGTACTCGTCGGCGCGAGTGGGCATGCCGTCCTTCAGTTCGACCGGATGCTTGGCGGTTCCTTCGAGGCTCAGTGGGCCCGACTTGTCCATGCCGATGGCCCAGCTGGCGATGTCGACGTGGTGAGCGCCCCAGTCGGTCATCTTGCCGCCAGAGTACTCGTACCACCAGCGGAACTCGTAGTGGCAGCGCGAGTTGCCCCAGCGCTGACCGTTATCCTTGTAGCGGAAGTCGACCAGCGGAGCCTGGCCGAGCCAGCGCTCCCAGTTCAAGCCCTTCGGGACGTCGACGACGGGAATCGGACCGCTGGTCGGAGCGCCGCCGATGTCGCATACGACTTTTTTCACCTTGCCGATGCGACCGGCGCGAATGAGAGCCACGGCCGTGATGAAACGATGGTTCATCTCGGTGCGTTGCTGCGTGCCGACCTGAAATACGCGCTTGGTTTCGTCGAGAACTTTGACGATCTGTTTGCCTTCGTTGATCGTCAGCGTCAGCGGCTTTTCGCAGTAGATGTCCTTGCCGGCTCGCATCGCATCGATGGCGATCTTCGAATGCCAATGGTCGGGCGTAACGATGGTGACGACGTCGATATCATCGCGATCGAGGATCTTGCGATAGTCTTCATAAGCGTCGACTTTGTAGTCCCTGCCCGACTTGGCTTGCGCATCGAGCATCATCTTTCGGCCTTCTTCCATGTGATTGGCGTCGACGTCGCAGACGGCAATCACATCACCGAATTGACGGGCTTGACCGACAACCGCTTTCCACCGATCTCCGGTGCCGATGCATCCGATGCGCAGACGCTCGTTGGGACTCTTGGCTGCTTCATCGGCGAGCGTGAGTTTGGAAGTTCCATA
Source organism: Aureliella sp. (assembly GCA_051960375.1). Classification (GTDB taxonomy): domain Bacteria; phylum Planctomycetota; class Planctomycetia; order Pirellulales; family Pirellulaceae; genus Aureliella. The sequence goes on from JBQCEI010000462.1 coordinate 1,651, forward strand.
GCCGGCCAACATCGTGGCGGCAGCAGACGCAGAAGTGACTTTCAAGAACTGACGACGACTGGCGCTGGAAGACATCGGTGTGGATCTCCGGAGGCGGTTGATGGGAAGGAGGTGAAAGCGACCGAGTTTTGAAGTTGCGCTCTTGGGCTTTTTCGTGTGGCACTGGCTCTGCCAGTGGCTCTTTTTTCGGAGTTTATGGCGTTCATGAACATGAACGCTTTCCGTTGTCGGACTATGTTGCAAAAGTTTTACTCGGAAGTTGGAGTGTCGCCAGGAACGCTTACCAGCTGTTCTGGCGCTTCAAACTTCGAAGCAGAAGACACAGGCATAGCTAGTGCCACACCGAGAACTGCGCTAGCTTCAAAACGAGCGCCCGGCGGCTAATGGAGCGCGCGTCCGCTACTTGTACGGAGGCAACAGCGGGTCGAGTACGAATTGGCGATCCTCGAGGGTGCCCTTGCTCAAGGCGACTCCAGCACCGCCGATGGCGAGCTGATAAGCTGCGCTGCTTTCTTCCTCGTTGAGCAGGCCCATCGACTGGAACAGTTTGATTTCCATGAGCGTTTGCAAGACGCTGGCCGGTTTCTTTTCGATCAGCGACTTGATGCGGGCCTGAGCGTGCACCGGTTCGAGCTTCGGCATGTCGGTCAGTTTGATCGGATCGACCTTGCGGAAGATATTGCTGATTTGCTTTTCTACATCATCGCTTTCGCTCTTGGTCGCCATCGCGCGGTCGACTTTGAGATTATTAAGCGTCGACGTGGCACCGAGGGCCGAACCGTCCTTGGTCGCGACCAATCGCAGGCGCGTGTCGTTGTGGATCACACCTCGCGCGGCCTTGACCGAGACTTCGAACAGGAACAGAAAATCGATCCCTTCTTGCTGCGCCTTTTCTGAGAGCTCTGCCACGGTGCCAGTGCCGACGTAGAGCAGGCCTGGAACGACCACTTTGCCTGGCACGGCCCGCATGCGCGGCGCGGCGTCGACCGTTTTAGCCGCTTCCGTGCCCGGAGTTCCTCCGTAGCCATATCCCATGACGACGCTGTAGCTCATCGGCTAACCGTAGGAATCGTACATGACCAAACCGCTCATGCCCGAGCCGTACGGATTGTTGCCCTGCATGGCTTGAGCGGGCTGAATCACTTCGACGTCTTTGAAAGCCGTGCCGAAGTCGCCCTTATCCCAATCGGCCTCGAAGGCCTTGACCAGTTCTTCACCGAATCGACCGGTCAGGTCGCCCAAGTTCTTTTCGCCTTTGCTTGGCTGTCCGCCTGGCTGGCCCATGCCCGACGACGCCGCATAGCCGGGATCGCTGCCGCCACCGCCGGGGTTGTTACCGGCGGCCTGCGATTTGCCGATCGGGCGATAGTCTTCGAGGCCGCTTGGGGCTTTGAGATCGACCCCTACGGCAAAGCGAACCATGGTGGCAGGCCTGCGTTCGCCGGGTGACCAGCGGACTTGTTGGAGCAGCGAAGCAGATTCGTCTTCACGAGCGAGCAATTGCGCGTAGAAGTATTGTTCGGCGGCGGCTTCTTTGCCGATGGCGAACGCGTACTTCGCTTTGGTCAGGTAGTCCTCTTCTTCGCTGGGAGCCGGATTGGTCGGAGCTTGCTGACCGTTGCCATACGGGTTGCTGCCGCCATAGGGGTTGCCGCTGTTGCCGTACGGGCTGCCGCCGCTCATGCCGCTGCTCATGCTGGTGAACAGTGAGTTCAGGTTGGGCAGGCTTATGCTGGCTCCAGGAACCGACCCCGAACTGCCGCCCATGGCCGCGCCTGCCGCGTCGGACGTGCCCGACTCGGCGATGTCTGAGTTGGGCATGCCGTCGCCGGAATTGGATGACTCGCTGCTGCCGCTTTCGGCGCCGGTGTTCTGAGCGCTGGTAGTGTCGCTCGCAGGAGGCGGCGTTTGCGCCGGAGCCGTCGCGGGGGTCGCCGCGGGCGGAGGAGCTGGTGTGAGTGAAGGCTCGTTGCCACCACCACAACCGGCGAGCGAACAGGCTGCGACCAACGAGCAGAGGACGGCGAGCGGATGGGCGCGATCGCGTAGCTTCATGACAGGCCTCAAATGCGAGAACGGCGCCGCCCGACTTGGCAGACGGGCGCGGCGAGGTCGGTATCGGGAAAGAATAAGTGCTGTAAATGCATTGCACCACTACTTTTAGGGTGTGCAAGTATTATGGCAGTCGCCCCAGCGATTGTCGAGTTTCCTGACGGGGCACTTGTCGCGCGGCCCGTGTTTACCGCGGGAATCCGCAAAGGGCGGAGCGTTGTTGCGGACGCTATTCGCCGACCGCTTCGGTGTCCACCGCGTAGAGCGGGCTGATGACGTGCTCGTGCACGGCGCCGCCCACGACGGCTCCGGTGATCGGGGCGATGATGTAGACGGTCAGCCAGCTCCAACCGTCGTGACCCGGTAGAGCAATGCTGCCCCAGCCGGCCAGCGAAGCAAACAGCCGCGGGCCGAAGTCGCGAGCTGGGTTGAAGCAGGCTTGTGTCAGCGGCGCGATGAC
>JBQCEI010000463.1:0-2887 GCA_051960375.1 Aureliella sp.
AAGAACCTCGAAGCCGACCGGCCGATCGTCATCGAAGCCTACATCTCGGCGGAAGTCCCCGAACAGTACGCCCGCACCAAGTACGACCTGCTGGCTCGTTTGAAGGAATTTCAGGCGCTGGCCAGCAGCAGCAAAGTCAAACTCGATGTGACTATCAACGATAACCTCGAACCGTTCAGCGAAAAGGCAGACATCGCCGCCAAGCAGTACGGCATCGAGCCGCAAACGATTCGCGTCCGCGAACGCGGCGCGTATGTCGATCAAAAGGTGATCCTCGGCGCGGCTTTCCGCTGCGGGCTGTCGAAGGTCGTGGTGCCGTTCTTCGAAAGCGGCGTGCCGGTGGAATACGAACTGGTTCGCTCGATCAAGACCGTGGCCCAGCCGGCTCGCAAGAAGCTCGGCGTCGTCAAGACCGACGCGCAGTTCATGGGTGGCTTCTCGATGGCCGGCGGATTCCAGCAAATCCCGCGGCAAGCCATCCTGACCGAACTGAGCAAGCAGTACGAACTGGTGGACGTCGATCCCGCTTCGCCGATCTCGACCGATCTGGTCGACGCGCTGTTCATCGTCCAGCCCTCGTCGCTCGGACCGGCCGAGCTGAACAATGTGACCGCCGCGGTTCAAGCCGGCATCCCCAGCGCCATCTTCGAAGACCCGCTGCCGTTCGGTTACGATCCTCCGTTCCCGGGCACGGGCGAGCCCAAGCAGGCTCCAGGGGGAATGTTCGGCGGCGGTGGCCCTCAGCCCAAAGGCGACATTCAACAACTGTGGAAAGTCTTGGGCCTGCAAGTGCCAGGCAAGCCGGCGGCGATGGGCGGCATCGACCCGTTCATCGTCTGGCAGCCTTACAATCCGTATCCCAAGCTGCAGCACTTGATGCAGGCGACCGACGAATGGATCTTCGTTCGCGAAGAACTCGCCCCAGATGAAGACCTGCTGAGCGAAGCCAGCCCGATCTCGGCCGGCTTGCACGAATTGATGTTCCTCTACGCAGGCACGGTCGAGAACGACAAAGATCGCGACGACCTGACTTTCACCAAGCTGGTTCGCACCGGCCCGAACTCGGGCGTGCTTGAGGCCGAGGATGCTCGTCAAAGCCTCCGCAGTTCCTCGGCGATCGATCTGCAAATGAAGCAGGGCACCGCCACCGGCAGCCAGTGTCTGGCGATCATGGTCCAAGGCAAGGCCCAGCCCGGCGCCGAACAGGCGGCCGATAAGAAAGACGCGGAGAAGAAAGATACCGAGAAAAAGGACGCGGACAAGAAAGACGCGGCCAAGGCCGAAGGCGACAAGGCGGCCGAAGGGCCCAAGCCGATCCGCGCAGTCTACGTCACCGATGCCGACTGCATGCTCGGATTCTTCTTGAACGTGCGCGCCCGGCCCGACCAGTTCGAGGACATTCGCTTCCGCTTCCAGAACGTGACGTTCGTGCTGAACATCGTCGACGTGCTGGTCGGCGAGACCGATTATCCGGCGATTCGCCGCCTCGAGCCGCAGCACAGCACGCTGCAGCTGCTCGAGCAGCAGAGCGAAGAGTTCCGCGATCAGGAAACTCAGGAACAACTGAAATTCCAGCAGACGTTCAACTCGGAAGTTCAGGCTGTGGAAGAAGAAAATCAGAAGGTGATCGCCAAGTTCCAGGATCGCTTGCAGGCGCTCGAACGCCAAGGGGCGACCGACGTCGACAAACGCCGCGAACAAATTCGCCTTGCGCAGGAGTTCGAAATCCAGCGAGGCATGCTCGCTCGCAAACTGGCCATCAAGAAGAAGCAGCTCGAAAAGGTGCGCGATGAAGGGATCGCCGAGAGCCGCCGCAAAGCGGACAAGGAGATTCTGAACCTTCAAAACGCATACAAGTGCTGGGCTATCTTCCTACCGCCGATTCCTCCGCTGCTGGTCGGAATCGCCGTGTTCGTCTCACGACGCGTGCGCGAGCGGGAAGGTATCTCGAAGAATCGGTTGCGGTAACGTCAATCATCAGCCCGCAGGGCTTTAGCCCGCGGTTGGCGACAAAAACCGGGGGCTAACGCCCGCCGGCTGATCAGAAAACAAAATCAACTCAACGACGACAATACGGTGGGAGACCTCCCGTGAACGAGACTGTAAAGACAGGCATTATGGCAGGCATCACTGCCTTGGTGGTCTTGCTGGCTGTCGCCACCCGCCCGGCCACCGTGACCAAGCAAGACGAGAAAGGTGGCTTGGCCATCGGCGATCTGCTGTTCAAAGATGACACGGTCGACATGAGCAAGGCGGCGTCGCTGAAGATCACCAAGTTCGACGAGAACAAGTTGTCGATGGAATCCTTCGAAGTGGTCAAGGATAAGGCGACCGGCTTGTGGAAGATTCCGTCCGAGTATGACTATCCGGCCGACGCCGAAGAGCAACTCAAGAATGCCACCGCACCGCTGACCGACTTGCGGATTCTCGAGATCGCCGAAGATGCCGGACGCAACGATCAGCCGCTCTACGGCGTCGTCGAACCGAACGAGAAGCTGGAAGCGGGCGTGACGGGCGTCGGCATGCTGGTCAGCGTCGGTGACGCTTCGGGCAAAACGCTGGCCAGCTTGATCGTTGGCAAGCCGGTCGACAAATCGAAAGAGAATTTCCGTTACGTTCGCATCCCCAATCAAGATCCGATCTATACGGTCGAACTCGATCCAGCGGTCTTCGACACCGACTTCAAGAAGTGGATCAAACCCGATCTGCTGCAAGTGAAGAGCTTCGATATCGCCGACGTCGGCATCCGCGATTACCAGATCGAACGCACGCAGACCGGCGGCCAGCTCGGCGCCTTGATGTCGAAGACGATGGAAGCCGACTTGAGCTATGACAGCCGCAGTAGCAAGTGGAAGCTGGACCGAATGGTCACTTTCAAGGGTGACGA
>JBQCEI010000464.1:0-3384 GCA_051960375.1 Aureliella sp.
CGTCGAGCCGGCGTAGAGTTTCTTGAGCCGCTTGCCGAGGTTGTAAACGAACCACAGATCGGAGCGACAATCCCCTTCGGGATCGACTGCCTTATCGTGCCACTGCAGCAAGCGCTGGGTGTTGGTAAAACTGCCTTCCTTGCTCAGGATCGAGGCGGCCGGCATGTAGAAGACTTCGGTCTTGATCGCTTCTGGCCCGGGCCCGGTCGGATCGTTCTCCCAGAAGGTCGCGCTCTCGTGCTGGAACCAGTCGAGCGCCACCAGCCAGTCGAGCTGTCTTAAGCCCGCGCGATGCAAGCCCGCATTCGGGCCGCCGCCGGCCGGGTTCTGACCGAACAGAAAATAACCTTTGACTTTCCCTTCGGTCATGCGGTTGAAAAACGGCAGCTGCGAGTAATCGCCATCGACGCGCGGCAGCCAGTCGAAGTGGAAATCGTTCTCGGGCGTGGACGCTTCGCCATACCAGGCCTTCAGCAGGCTTACCGCGAACTTCTTATAGTTGGCCCAATATCCCGTAGGATAGCTTTCGTACTCGCAGTAGCTGTCGAGCTTTTCATGATGCTCGCCGCAGATCGGCTGCGGCAGATAGCCGGGCAGCAAGTCATAGAGAGTCGGGATGTCGGTCGAGCCTTGAATTGAACAGTGGCCGCGCATGGCCATGATGCCGCCGCCCGGACGCCCCATGTTGCCGAGCAGTTGCTGAATGATGCCGGCGGCGCGGATGATTTGGACGCCGGTCGAGTGTTGCGTCCAGCCGACCGCATACACGATCGCGCTGGTGCGCTCGGGGCCCGAGTTCTCGCAAAGCAGTTCGGCTACGCGGATGACGTCTTGTTCGGAGCAACCGCAAATGGCCGCCACGTTTTCGGGCGTGTAGCGGGCGAAGTGCTTTTTCAGCAGTTGGTAAGCGCACCGCGGATGCGTGAGCGTCGGATCTTTGGGCGGGTTGAATTGCGTCGGAGCGCTGCGGCGCGTTTGATGCGTGCTGGCTCCTCCCATTACGCTCGTACCATGCACGCCGTGCTCGGAGCTGCCCGCCGAGCCACCTTCGCCGGGGGTTGGGCTGCGCTCGGTGCTCGAGCTGTCCGACTGAGTCGGAGACTGCTCGGCGACGGGCCGCTTGGCGCCGGTGGGGTCGCCGGCATGCTCGCGAGCTGCCTCGGAGTCTTCATAGACCCAGCGTCCTTTGCCGCTTTCGTACTTGCGCTCGGCGGGATCGTAGCCGCTGAAGATGCCGTCCAGGTCTTCGGTGTCGGCGAATTCTTCAGCGATGATCGTCGACGCGTTGGTGTACTCGAGCACGTAGGGTCGGAAGTCGCGCTGCTGCTCGAGAATGTAATGGATGATACCTCCCAGGAAGGCGACATCGGTGCCGGCGCGAATGCCCACGTACTGGTCGCTACAGGCGCTGGTGCGTGTGAAGCGGGGATCGACATGGATGAGCGTCGCCCCGCGCTCGCGGGCTTTCATCGGCCAGCGGAAACCCACCGGATGCGCCTCGGCCATGTTGCTGCCCATAATGAGGATGCAATCGCTGTTAGCCAGATCTTGCTGGTAACCGGTGGCCGCACCGCGGCCGAACGAGGCGCCCAGACCGGGCACCGAAGCGCTGTGTCATATCCGCGCTTGATTCTCGATCGAGACGACCTGCAAGCCGCCGCCGAACAACTTTTTGATTAGATAGTTTTCCTCGTTGTCCAGCGTCGCCCCGCCGAGCGTGCCGATGTTGTGAACGGCATTGAGGCGCAGCCCCTCCGAGCTCGTTTCGCGATACCCTTCATCGCGAGCTTCTTTGACTAAAGAGGCGATCCGATCGAGCGCCCAGTCGAGCGATTTGACTTGCCAGTGATTCGAATACGGCGCTCGCCACAGCACTTGCCGGCCGCGATGCGGATTGTGATGCAACTGAAAGATGTTGGCGCCCTTGGGACAGAGCGTGCCTTCGTTGATCGGACTGTTCGGATTCCCTTCGACGTCGACTACCTGCCCCTCTTTGGTGTAGACATTGGTGCTGCAACCGACTGCACAGTACGGACAGATGCTGTGCGTCAGCGTCGCCCCGCGCGTCCGCGGCTGCTTGTCGAGCGTTCGAGCACTGTAGGGCTGCGGAGGCCGATGGCCGTTGGCGCCGTCCGCGGAAGATGAAGAAGCCGAGCCGTTGAAGATGGGCAATCGAAACATCGGAGGCCTCCACATCTAGGTTCAGTGCGTCGCGTTCGATTCTTCATCGTGCCGACCGCGCGAGATCCGCGCACTCGCCGGAACGCAGCTCGGCAGCAAGTGTGTCAACGAAGCTGCCACGACCGCTGCTTAGCAGTCAAAAGCCGCCGGCTCTGCGCGTGACCCTCCGGTGCAAAGAACATTCCAGCCGATGGCCGCATTTTGCCCACACACTTCGAGGTGCGGCGGGCACATCTATCGCGGGGGCACGGAGAGCGCAGAAGATGCGATGCGATCTCCGCACCTCCGGGGTAAAAAATCGGGAAATGACTGCCTGGAAGCAAGCGCAGCGGCTCAAAAAGAGTCCTGACCCCTTTTTCGCTACAAATCCGAGATGACGGCTCGTAGCGACGCGAAATCGACCGCGCCCGTGCCGTCGCCCCGGGCATTCTGCAGAAAATGGCGAGCCTTTTCTAACAGGCAGAGGCGATTCGGCTCGGGGAGCAGCGCGGCGGCGCGAGTCAGGCCTCGGACGGCGTGCTCGACCAGGAGCGGGTTTTCGGCTGCGTACAAGCAAATCTGATCATACGCCAACCCCATCGCCCGTTCGAAACTCGAGTGCTTGGCGACAAAGCAAACGGTGCCATCGCCGGTTCTTTTATCGGAAGGAGGCCGCCGCGAACCAAGGGCCAACGCAACTTCACTTAATCGATCTAGCGCGTTCAGGGCCGTGGTCGGATCATTGGCCGACGAAAGTGCCCGCACGGCGATGTCCGAGAGGCCGATGATCCCAAGCTCCACGTCCTGGTCCGGCGTGCGCTCGCTCCCGATGAGGAATGCCTTGCGGACCGCATCGAACAGTTCTGGCTTGGCCGCCCCAGCGGCGACGACCCTCGCCAGCGTCGAGCCTTTCAGCAGGAAGTCGCCAATATGAGGTTCCATGTAGATGACGACCGCGTGACCTTCGCCGATCCGAAAAAGGGTCGCCGCGTCGACCGCTTGCAAATAACCTCCCGCATGGGCGACGACCTCGTACGGGTTCGCTGCGGCGTTGCGCTCGAGCTGCACTTTTTCAAGCGGCTCGGCCCGGTCGGGACGGCCCAGTTCTTCGGGGAACAACCGTTCGACCGCTGCCAGCGTCTGGCGGGCCGAGCGTTCCAAGATGACTGAAATCTGCATCGACTTGGCTACGTGATCGATAAAGTAAATCAGGAAGCCGATGCT
>JBQCEI010000465.1:0-13950 GCA_051960375.1 Aureliella sp.
TTTGGGCAACTTCTTCATTGCCAGCAGTCCTTTGCAAGGTTCGGCTAATCGCGCGTAACACAGCACTCGAAGCGCATCAGCGAGAGTCATCCTATCGCTGCTACCATCGGCCGCTCAGTTACGTTTCTTCCCTGCAAGTGCTTGGACTAGGAAAGCTTCCATAGGCCGCAGACTCATCCGCGCTTATCCGACCGACACCTCATATCTTTCCTCCGCGCTCTCTGCGATCTCCGCGGTAGATCTACTGTACGGCAAGCGCGGGGGGCGCTGCGTCCCTCGCTTACGCGTCGGGTTACCAAACGATTTCCAGGTCGAGCGCGGGGCTACTGACATTCCTTCCACATGCTGCCCCGAGGCTCCAACCGATTGCGAGCCTTGGAACTCCAGCACAAACGCGCGTTTGCATGCATTGGGGTTGAAGTCACAGCAAACTCACTAGGCTATGTACTCATGACTTGCTCGCATTTCACACATGGAGATCCTGAAAGCATGGCTAGCAACCAATCCCATTCGCTCGACGCCGTAGAACCGTCCGATGAGCTCGCCACGGAAGTCCTCGAAGCGGATTCTAGCGCCGCCCCGGAAGCAACTTCAGAAGCAACTTCAGAAGCAACCTCGGCAGCTGTTTCAGAAGCAGCAGCAACCTCCGGCGCCGCCTCGGAAACTACGGGCGAAGCGGACGATCCGCGCAGCATCGAGCTCTCCGAGCCGTTCGTCACGCGCTGGACGGTGCTAGTGAGCACGACCAATTGGGAGAAGGGAGCCATCATCAATAGCTGGCGCAGCGAACTGGAAGCGCAAGGCGCACCGGTGTCCAGCTACAGCGATGAAGCCTGGAGTCGGCGCGTCGGTGGCGTGACCAGCCAGCACGTCGGTCGCCTGCGCCGCGTGTATCAGCGTTTCGGCACCACGTACGCATCGTACGCAGGTCTGTACTGGACGCATTTCCTGGCGGCCCTCGATTGGGAAGATGCCGAGATGTGGCTCGAAGGAGCCTCGCAGAGCCGTTGGAGCGTCTCGCAAATGCGAGCCACGCGCTGGGAAGCCGCCGGTGGCGATCCAGCCAATCCGCCGGCCGAGACCGAGATCGTCACTGCGAGCATCGACGATGATTTCACGCCGCTGGCCGAACCGGTGGCTCGCGAGAAGGACAAGGAAAAAGAATCGGCCTTCGACATGCCCGAAGGACCGCGCTATGACGACCCCGACTTCGGCGACGAACCGACCGGCGACGATGGAGCAGTCGTCACGGCCGAGGGAAGCGAAGACGACGAGATGCCTTGGGACGAGTCGCAACCGGCCGAGCCGACCGCATCGCCGTTCGCCTCGCTGCCCGCTTTGCCGGTCGATGTCGCCGACGCGCTCGAGCAGTTCAAGCTCGCCATCATCCGCCACCGCGCAGGCGAGTGGGCCGAGTTCAGCCAGTCCGATATGCTGCTAACGATCGACGCCCTCCGCACCTTCGCGTTGCAGTAGCGAGCCGTCAGCGCTCTCCGCGCTCTCGACCGCTCTCGTTCCCAGGCTCCGCCTGGGAACGCCCTGTCTTGGAGGCTGCCTCCTACCGAACCCGCCATGAAGCTCAAGCCTGTGCAGCTGCCCAGGCGAGGCAGAGCCTCGAAGACATTGCGTTCCCAGACAGAGCCTGGGAACGAGTTTTAATAACCTCGAAAGCCATCCTCGGGCACATTGGCCGATCCCAATGCCCGAGCGATGGTGGTCAGATTGTGATCCATCATGCCGATGTAAGTCCCTTCGTACGTGCCGCTCGCCCCCATCGCATCGGAGTACAGTTCACCGCCGATCTTCACTTCGTGCCCGCGAGCGCTCGCGCCTTCGAGCAGAGCTTCGATGCTTTCTTTGGGCACGCTGCTCTCGACGAAGACCGCTCCGATCTTGCGGTCGACCAACAAGTCGACCAGTTCATTGATCCGTTGCAGCCCGGCTTCGGACTCGGTGCTGATGCCTTGGATTGCTTCCACTTCCATGCCGTAGGCTCGGCCGAAGTAGCGAAAGGCATCGTGCGAAGTGATCAACACGCGGCTCTGTTCCGGAACGCCGCCGATGACGCTCTTGCCATAAGCATGCAGCCGGTCGAATTGCTCGCGCAGCTTGGCGGTACGGGCTGCATAAGCTTCGGCATGCGGCGGATCGTAGCGCTGGAAGAAGTCGCCGGTCACTTGGGCCGCTTCGCTCCAGAGACTCACATCCATCCACACGTGCGGATCGGGATGATGTTCGCTAGCGCCGGAGATCTCGCTGGGAAGTTTGAGGCTGGCGGCGACAGCGCAGGTCGGTTTGCTTTTGCCCAAGCGTTCGAGCGTCTCAGCCATTTTGCCTTCGAGCAACAGGCCGTTGTAGAAGACGACGTCGCCCGCCAGGATCGCTTGCACATCGTCGCGCGTCGGCTTGTAGAGGTGCGGATCGACGCCCGAGCCGAGCAGCTGTTTGACTTGCACCTCGTCGCCGCCGACTTCGCGCACCAGATCGGCGACCATGCCGACGGTCGCCGTTGCGTGGATCGGATAAGAGCCTTTGTACGCCTCGGCGGCTCCCGGACTGGGTGCCGCGTCTTTGCAGCCGACCGGGACTAGCGCCAGGCACGACAGCCATGCTCCGATCAGCCCACCGGCCAGCGCACCGCTAGCCCCCAACATTCTCCGTCGCCCGCCTGCGTCCATCATTGCTCTGCTTCTGGCTAAGTTTTTGGCTAATCGAAAACCAAATTTAGGCTAGCCAAAAGCAGTAGTGCGTCAAGGCACTATCAACCGCGGAGGACGCGGCGAGCGCAGAGGAAAGAGAGGCTGCTTGCTAGATCAGCGCCAGCACTAGCGCGACCGCGCCGGGCAGACTGATCGCCAAAGCGACGACGCTGGCCCACAGAGCAGTAGCCCGGCGGTCGCGGCTGCGCAGCGAGCGAAATACTTCCAGCGCAGCTTGCGTCTCTTCGGCCTGCTGCGTGCTCGCATTGCCGGCAGCGATTGGGCTGATCGGCTCAGTCGCAGCCGGCTGGTTTGCGACCGGCTGGTTTGTGACCGGCTGCGTAACAGTTGGCTGCGTAACAGTTGGCTGCGTGGCAGTTGGCTGAGCGGCGATTGGCTTGGCGGGGAGGCGCGTCGGGGCGGCTTGCGTTGCAGAAGCTTTGGCCGAAGCAGGTTTGCCGCCGGAGAGTTCATCGGCCGGGGCGAAATCCCATGTGTGGGTCGTCGGCAGCTCGAGGTCTTCCTCGGTCCACAGCAGCAACTGCACGCGTTCGAACAGAGTGCGGCGACGGCGAGGGTCGAGCAGGTGATACCCGGCGACGGCCACTTGAGCCAATCGGCCATCTTCGTGCTGCAAAGGTTTGCTAGTGCTGCAATCTTCTGCAGCCCAATGTTCGCTCGCTTTGACATCGCCGGCCGTTTCGGTCAGTGCCCGGCGGATGACATCCAACCGCGCCTCGCGCGGTCTTAGGCCTAGCAATTGAAATTCTGCGGCCCCCGCTTTCAAACTCGCGCGAGGTGCAGTGCTAGTTACAGGTTCTGCAGTCAGTGTGGAGACCATGATTTTACAGGCAGGCAGGAAGGGAGCCCACGACTCGGTGGGGACGTCCCTCAGTGAATAATTGTCTTCTGGTTTAAACACCGTAGGGCTGTCGTTAGTTCCGCGGTAGCCCACTTGACTACACCTTCTTCGGCTAAGAACACCCAATTATTTGGCGCTCGACAACCAGAATTTCAGCACCCGAAAAAGTGCCACTCAAGCGGCCCATCGGCCACCGCGTAAGCCGCCGCCAACGGCTCGCGGTTAACGGCAAGAACCTCGCCGCAGCCAGTGAGCTGGTTTGCGAGAACAGACAGCTTCCTGCGACAAAAGGTTCCCGGAATATTCGATGCTCGACGCAGGACACTCATGCAACTCTTTTGCCCGAAAAAAGCGATTTTTTAAAATTTCACGCACTAAGCCCCTCTCGGGAAGGCCTAGATGAAGAGTTTTTTAGCCGCGGGGAACGCCGAGGGTGCGGAGTTTAGAGCCGCGGAACCGCGCCGGTTGACGCGGCGACCGCGACGGGTAAGGTAAGCGAAGCGCATCGAGGCCTCACCGAATTATCAGCCGCCGAGGAGCCAGCATGGCACAGTGGAGCGAAGCCCGCGTCCTTTTCCAACCGTCCGATCTTGCGTTGCGGTTCCTGCCGGAAGGTCCGTTCGACCTCGGCGAAGGTCGCTTCAGTTGGGTTGGCATCCAGCATGGCGCGTCGGCTCGCTTCGGTTCGCTGAACATCTTCGACATCAAGACCGGCCAGAACCAGTCGTACCAGCTTCCGGGGCGACCCGGCTTCGCGCGCCCGACCGACGATCCCAACAAGTTCGTCATCGGGGCCGAGCGCGAGCTGGGCATCTACGACATCGCCTCGCGCTCCTGGTCAGCTTTCTGCACCGGCGTCGACGCCGCAGTCGAGAACACGATCATCAACGATGCCACCACTTGGCAAGACAACATCATCTTCGGATGCAAAGACCTCGAATTCAAAACCAAGAAGGCAGGGCTCTATCTCTATCGCGGTCGCGACCGAAAACTGATTCAGCTGCGCGATGACCAGATCTGCAGCAACGGCAAAGCGGTCGTGCCGAGCGCCGACGGCGGCTTGATGCTGCTGGATATCGACACGCCAACGCGTAAAGTCGTGCGTTACCAACTCGATATCGATCAAGGCAAGCTCAGCCCAGCCGAGACCGCCGTTGATCTGGCCTCCGCCACCGGCTTTCCCGACGGCATGGCGTTGTCGCCCGACGGCCGCAGCGCGATCATCAGCTTCTACAATCCCGACGAAGCGGAGTTCGGTTTGACGCAGCAGTACGATCTGCAAACCGGTCAGCTCGAGTACTCCTGGCGCACGCCGGCCAGCCCACAAAACACTTGCCCGCTCTTGCTGCGTCTGCCCAGCGGCGCCGTGCAGCTTGTGATCACCACCGCCATCGAACACATGCCCAAGGAGCGCCTCGCCAAAGCCTCCAACAGCGGTTGCTTGTTTGTCGCCGACACGGCATTCCAAGCAGGCGCAGCCCAGCCGCCGGAAAAATTCCCTCTTGCAGCAGTGGCATAATGGCTATCGAGATTCCAAAGCGAGCCAACCAGTGGCAACTGCGGACGCGCACGGTGCACTTTGCCGAACTGCCCAAGCTGATGGGCATCGTCAACGTGACGCCCGACAGCTTTTCCGACGGCGGCCAGTTTTACTCGCGGCAGCTGGCCGTTGAACAAGCTCTGCGACTGGAGGATTCCGGGGCCGACATCATCGACATCGGCGGCGAGAGCACCCGTCCCTACAGCGAACCGGTTACCGCTGAGGAAGAACTCGAGCGAGTCATTCCGGTGATCGAATCGCTCAGCGATCGACTGAGCGCTCCGATCTCGGTCGATACGTCCAAAGCGATTGTTGCCGAAGCAGCCATGGCGGTCGGCGCCGAGATCATCAACGACGTCACCGGTCTGGAGGGCGATCCCGGCATGACCGAAGTTGCCGTGCGCACCCGCGCCGGAGTGTGTGCGATGCACATGCGCGGCACGCCGCAAACAATGCAAGACAATCCCGAGTACGAAAACGTCGTCGAAGAGATTTTCCAATATCTCGCCGAGCGCGATCGAGCACTGCTGGCCGCCGGCATCGCCCCGGAGCGCATCTGCCTTGATCCGGGCATCGGCTTCGGCAAGACGCACCAGCACAACTGGACGCTGGTGCAAGCGTGCGCTCGGTTTCACCAGCTCGGCCGCCCGCTATTGGTCGGTCACTCGCGCAAAGGTTTCATTGGCAAGCTGTCGGTCGACCGCACCGGCTCGCTCGCCGCGGGCTCAGTCGGAGTGGCCCTTGCGCTAGCCCGACGCGGCGTGCAGATCTTGCGCGTGCACGACGTGCAGGCGACCCGCGATGCGCTGAACTGCTTCGCCGCCGCCGGCGGCTTGGACTGATCGCTACGCCCAAAATCCAACCAAGCGTTACGTTCAGTGCAGCGCTAAAGGCGGGCAATCGTATGTGGTACATCAGGCCCTGATGTGACCGCAGCCGGCAAGCAGGCTTGCCTTCACCCAATTGCTCAAAGGCTGCGAAGCGGAAGAAGAGGTGGACGGGCAGAGTCAGGCAGCTTGCCGGGTGCTGACGGCAGAGGACTGCCGTCCCACGTTGGACCACCAACCTTTCTCGCGGCCTGGGATTACTCTTCGGGTTTGAGCCGGCGGTCGAACCCGGCGGTCGTGTGGACGATCGGGGTGCCGGACTGGGGCACCGCGACGACTCGCACGTCGATGTTGCCGAGTTTTTCAGCCAGTTTCATCGCCGCGTCGTCGTTCATGACGCACAGAGCCGTGTCGGCGACGTCGGCTTCGGTCGAGGTGGCCGCGATGACGGTAACCATCCGTGGGCCTGGCACGCCGATGCCGGTGCGCGGATCGATGACGTGGCTCCGGCGCTGGCCGTCGATTTCGATGTACTGATAAAGATCGCCCGAACTCGACACAGCTCCATTGGCTAAGAGCAAGCGCGGAGGCTGCGCATCGCTCTCGCCGATCTTGGCGATCTCGATCCGCCAGCCGCTGCGTCCCGGCGGTGGATCGCCGCAGCGCAGATCGCCTCCGGCCCGCACGAGCGAACGCGGCAGACCGCCCGCGGCCAGCCGCTCGTAGGCCTTGTCGATGATGTAGCCTTTGCCCATCGCGCCGAAGTCGAACTTCAGTCCCTCGATGTCGATCTTGACGCTTTGCGCGTTGCGATCCAGATGCACATGCCGCCAGCCGCAGTGCTGCAGCGCCTCATCGATCTCAGCCTGCGAGGGAACGGTCTTGGTCTTGCGAGCCTTGCGCCACAGTACCGACAACCGTCCGATGCTCGCATCGAAAGCCCCGCCAGTCAGCTTGTGCCAGCGATCGCAAACCTCGAGCACCTCAAACAGCTCGGGCGAGGTCTTCTGCCACTGACCGACCTTCTCCGGCTGCGAGAGCAGAACCGTTTCGCTCTCGGCGCTGTAATCGCTCAAGATGTCGACGAGGCGATCGATTTCCTTGCGAGCTTCGCCGAAGACGCGCTCGACGCGCTCGGCATCGTCGCTGAAAGACTGAAAAGCGAGCATCGTCCCCATCGCCGGAAAGACCAACTCGTAGCCGCTCGCTTCTTCCTTCGCGTCCGTCTGCTCCGGCTTCTGCGTTTGAGCCCTGCCGAGCGGGGTGCCTGCAAAAAGGACAAGCACCAGCCACAAAACCGTACAGCGCACTGGGCTGCTCTCACTTCGCAAACTCAGCATCTCGTTCTCAACCCCAAACTGAATCACTCCGCGCTCTCCGCGCCCTCCGCGGTGAACTCTTCCCTCCATTTCCATTCTATCTCACGCTATCCGGCGTGCCCTCGGGCTGTCAGCCCGGCGCGGCACAGGTATGCTGGAATGCGGACAAGTTGGAAGAAAAAACGCGGGGAGAAAGCTGCGCATGCGTTTAAATCTGGCGGTTGCGATCGCGACGCACCGTGAAGAAGGGCGAACGGTCTATGCATGTTCGACCCTGCGCGGAGCGATGTGCGAGGCCCGCGATCCGGTGCTCAGCGCCGCCCTGGCCAAGCTGGCCGGCAAGGCTCGCAAGGCCCTCTCTGGCTGGATCGAACAAGGCAAGCCCAACCGCGGCAGCCCGTGGCTCTACGATCCCGAGATGAAGGGGACGACCGTCCGGCTCGTGCTCACGCTCCGCGACCGCACCGTGCGCTGCAAACTCTTCATCGTCACGCTGCCGCTGGGCGATCGACTGGTCGCCATGGCGACGACCGTGCCCGAAGTCGTCTTCGAACTGGCCAGCCTCGCGGAACTGGAGCAGCGAGCCAGCGAAGCCTACACCGAGTGGTGCCAGCAGCAAGTCAAGGAAGACAACGCAGCAGTGCTAGCCAGCTTGTCGGTCGAGGGGGACGCCTGGCTCGAGTCGCTCGAAGTGGAAGTCGAAGCCCGCGTCCGCACTAAGAAGCCGATCAAGAACATGCTGGCCGCACTGTTCGGCCAGGGGCCGGTCGTCGGTTCCGAAGAGCTCAACAAAGTCGGCCAGTGCCTCGACTACATGGTTTCCGAGTTCGCGCCGGCGATCGGACGCAAAGATTTGGTCGACGAGATCGATCATGTGCTCCGGCGCAAAGATCGCCAAGGAGTGCTGATCATCGGTCCGCCGGCGGTTGGCAAGACGGCCATCTTTCAAGAATGCGTCATGCGGCGCTTCGAGCGTTATCAAAACCGCCGCGGCCACAAACCGCAAACCTGGTGGATCTCGCCGCAGCGGCTGGTCAGCGGCATGATGTATCTCGGTCAGTGGGAACAGCGCTGGCTGGCGATCCTGCGCGAAGCGGCCAAGCGCGACCACATCTTGTACTTCGAAGATCTCGTCGGTTTGTATACCGCCGGGCTGACGCGCGACAGTCGCTTGTGCGCCGCCGATGTCTTGAAAAGTTTTCTGTCCGAGCATCGCGTCCGCATCGTCGGCGAAACGACGCCCGAGGAGCTAGCCATGCTCCGCCGCCGCGATCGCGCCCTGGCCGATCGCTTTCATCTGGTGCACGTGCCATCGCTTTCGCCCAGCGACACGTTGCCGGTGGCTCTCGAAGCGACCTACCGCGTCGAGACGCAAAAGAACGCCTTCTATCATCCAGCCGTCGTGCCGCTGGCGATTCGTCAGCAAGAAGTGCTCGCCCCGAATCGCGCATTTCCGGGCAAGGCGATCGAACTGATCAAAGCGATCAGCGACAGCGATACGGTGATCGACCCCTCGACGCTCTTGTATCACCTGCATCAGCGCACCGGCACGAATCTGCGATTGCTCTACGGGCACTTGGGCGATCAAGCGCACATCGAGGAAGCGCTCGGAGCCAAGGTCATCGGCCAGGACGAAGCGGTGCAAGCGATGGCCCGCGTGGTCGTGCGGTTCACCCAGAGCTTGCAGCCTACCGACAAGCCGGTCGGCGTGCTGCTCTTCCTCGGCCCGACCGGCGTCGGCAAAACCGAATCGGCCAAAGCCCTGACCGATCTCTTGTTCAACGATGCCTCGCACATGATTCGCATCGACATGAACGAGATCACGACGCCGCTGGCGGCCGAACAGCTCGTCGGCACGTTCGATGCGCCCGAAGGCCGCTTGACCGCCGCTGTGCGTCGCCAGCCGCACGCGGTGATTCTGCTCGACGAGATCGAGAAGGCTCATCCCGACGTCTTCGATTACCTGCTGCAAGTGCTCGGCGAAGGTCGCTTGACCGACGCTCGTGGCCGCGTCGTCGATTTCCGTTCGTCGATCATCATCCTCACCAGCAACCTCGGGTCGACGCAAAAGGGAGGTCAGCTCGGCTTCGATGCCGAAGGCCAGCAGCAAAGCCTGGCGTACTATCGCGCTGCCGAGCGATTCTTCCGCCCCGAGTTCTTCAATCGCATCGATGAAGTGATCGCCTTCCGGCCGCTGACGGAAACCGACATCGCGGCGATCGTGCTAATTCAGCTGCGGCATCTGCTCGGCCGCGAAGGGCTCAAGCGCCGCAACGTGTTCGTGCGCGTCGAGCGTGAAGCGCTCGAGCATGTTGTCAAAGTCGGCTTCGATAAGCGACTGGGAGCCCGCGCCGTGCGGCGAGCGCTTGAATCGGAAATCGTTCAGCCGCTGGGCGATCAGCTCTCGGAGCTCGCCGTCGAAGCGCCGGTGCTGATGCGTGTCTCACGACAAGCCGGCGAGATCACCTGCCACACGCTCGAGCTGGAAGAGATCGAGCCGCCCGCCTTGCGACCTCGGCCGTCGCTCGAACAAGTGGTCGACGTCGCCAAGGGGATGGTCGAGCGCTTCGATGCCGAGCTGGCTGCGGCTTCGAACAAGCTCAAGGCGAGCGAATCGTCGCAGGAGATCAGCGCCAATCGAGTCGCTTACTACACGCTGCACGAACACGTTTTTCACTGCAATAGCTTGCTCAAATCCGCCCGGTATCGTTTGTCGCTAGCGGCTCGGCCGCGGCTCACACCAGTGCAAGGTTCGCCTGCGGCCGTCAAGCGCAGCAGCACGTCGGGCCGAGGCGCCGGCACGCGGCGGATGCTCCGCGAGTGGATGGCCGAAGAGGACTTGCGCGAATCGATCGCCAAAGAAGAAAGCGAGCAGGCGCATCTGGAGATGTCGCTGGAGGCGCTGACCGAGCGCTTGCTCAATCACTTGCGGCTGGCCGATGCGATGCTCGCCAGCGTAGCGGCGCCGCGGCGATGGCTGCTCGGCATGGAAACTCTTTCGCGATCCAACGAAGATCTGCTGGGCAAGGAACACGCCGCAGCGCGACTGCGAAACTATTTTCTCGAGCCCGAGCTGTTCTTCTTTCACAATCTGATCGAATGCCTCGACGACCAGTGGCAGTATGAAGTCGCAGTCGTTCCGCAACTAGAAAACTACTGCGTCGTAGCAGGGGTCTCGGTCGCCGGTTTGCTCGGCGCGGTTGCCGGCACGTACGTGTCGGAGGGGACGAGCGATGAGCGCGACCTGTGTGCGCTCCGCGCGTTGCCGCTTCCGGCCGAAGTCGAGATGGCTGACATTCCGAAGTGGATCGCCGAGCGTCCCATTCTTACCGAGGCCGGTTTTTCGCCGCAGCCAGCCTGGCAGACGCATCCCTCGGCGACGATCCGCGGCGCGATCGGCAACGAGGTTGTTGATTTTCTCAGCGGCTCGCGGTTGAGACTATTCGCCGGCGCCCTCTCGCCGAGCGGCTGGGTCGACAATCCGCCAACCTCCGCCGACTGGGCCGACTGGTGGATCGGCACCTTGCCTCCGCCACCGGAGTTGCGCGAGTTGATTCCCTCTGCGTCTCTGCGTTAAAAACGACGAGCAACCGCGAAACTGTCGACTCCAAGCCATTTGCTTGCCCGGTGGCTGCGAGCAGCGTTAAGCTACATGGCTGCAAGGCTTTGGGCCCTGCGCATGGTGTGAACAGGCGGTGCGTCGACCGATTAGCCATTTGACGCGGCGCCTACAATCAGAAGGCACGGAAAATCAGAAGGCACGGAAGAACTCGTGCTGTAGTCAATTCATTGGATTCATACGGGAACTCTCTAGAGCACATCCCGGGGGACTGAACTACGCATGAACATGAGACCGAACGCGGCCGAAACCTTCAATCGCCCTGCCACGCTGGCCGATTTGCGCGAAAGCGGTTGGAAGTCCAAATCGGTCAAACAAGAGCTGCGCGATAACTTCATGCAGATGCTAGCAGCCGGTGAAGAATTGTTTCCTGGGATCGTGGGCTACGAAGACACCGTCATCCCCGAGATCAACATCGCCATCCTCAGCGGCCACGACATGTTGTTCCTCGGCGAGAAGGGACAAGCCAAAAGCCGGCTGATGCGATCGCTGGTCCGGTTCCTCGACCCGGAGATTCCGTATCTCGACGTGCCCGGTTTGCCGGTGCACGAAGATCCGTATCAGCCGATCACGAGCTTTGGCAAGCAGTTCATCGCCGAACACGCCGAGGAAGATGTGCCGATCGCGTGGTGGCGGCGCGAAGATCGCTACGCGGAGCGCCTGAGCCCGGGGACGAAGTTCGCCGACATCATCGGCGAGATCGATCCGTCGAAGTTGACCGGCGGCGTCAGCATGAGCGCCGAAGATGCGCTGCACTTCGGCTTGATCCCGCGCATGCACCGCGCCATCTTCGCGATGAACGAATTGCCCGAGCTGGACGAACTGGTGCAGGTGGGTCTGTTCAATATTCTCGAAGAGCGCGACGTACAGATCCGCGGCTATCCGATCCGCTTCGATCTGGATGTCGTGATTTTGTTCTCAGCCAACCCGAGCACCTACAACCGCAGCGGCAAAGTAATTCCGCAGCTGAAGGACCGCATCGGCTCGATCATCCACACGCACTATCCGCGCGATCGCGATCTGGGCATTCAGATCTTGCAACAAGAAGCCCATGTCGATTTGGACGGCCAGTTCCCGGTCCAAGTGCCGTACTTCATGGCTGAGATCATCGAAGAGGTCACGCTCCAGGCGCGGCGCAGCAAATACGTCGATCAAGCCTCCGGCGTCTCGGCTCGCTTCAGCCTGGCTAACTACCGGACGATGATCGCCAGCGCTCGTCAGCGAGCGATCGTGCTCGGCGAAACTCCGGCCGTTCCGCGGATCAGCGATCTCGGGCACCTTTACAGTTCCTCGCTGGGCAAGCTGGAGCTGGACATGATGGGCAGCCATCAAATGTCGGAGCGCCAAGTGCTCGATGCGCTGATCGCCGGCGCCGTGAAGAAGGTGTTCGATCAGTACGTCGAAGAGTATGGACTAGCCGAGATCGCCGACATCTTCAGCAAGGGTGTCCGCATCGAAGTCGGCGATATGCTGCCCAGCGAAGTGTACGCCGAACGACTCAAGAGCATCCCGCCGGTTTGGGAGAAAGCGTTCGAAGTCAACGCGGCGGACAACCCCGCGGTGCGAGCTTCTTGCGTCGAGTTCGTTCTGGCCGGACTGTACGCCATGGATCGAATCAGCCGCGCTCAGAAGCATGGCAAAGTGCAGTACGAAGTTTAAGCAGACGCTCTTTTTAACGCAGAGACGCAGAGAAAGAGCAGAGAAGCGCAGAGATAAAGAAAGCCCAAGGCGATAGCCATGACGAATAGGCGTACGCTCGGCGGCGTGATTCATACTTATCAGAAATACAATCCGGCGGAATTCCCCAGCCCGACGCAGCCGCCGCCGGACTTGGTTTCGACCGCCTTTGAGCACGCGCTCATGTATGGCGGATATCGCGAGCTGAGCGAAGAAGAACTGGCCCGCGCCGTCACGCTCGACCCGAGCCAGATCGCGGGGCTCGGCCCGTCGCTCGACATGCTGCGAGCGATGCTCGAGGAGCGCAAGCGGAAGATTCTCGAGAAGTATGAAACGCAGTCGGTTCAGAAGCTGGCCGACAAAGCGTACGACAAGCAAGTCGCCAGGGCCAAACCGCCGAACGATCTGCGAAGGAACTTCAAGCAGGCGACGGCCGACAATCAAATCTACTTGCTCGAGCGTCTCTACTATCGACTGGGCGATGACACGCATCCGTTTGCCGGCGAACTGGTGCGGATCATGGAACGGCTCAGCGACAAGTACCAGATCGACGAACTGGTCACCAAGTACACCTTCACCGGCAACGAATCGATGACCGTGCCGCAGGCGATCGAGATCAAGAAAGAACTCGAGAAGATCGACGAACTGCTCAAGCAGCTCGAGGAAGCAGCCAAGACGGCGCAGATCGGCATCATCGATATGGAAGCCCTCAGCGAGTTCGCCGAACCGTCGGACATGCAGGGGCTCGAAGAACTCCAGCGGCAAGTCGAAAACCTGGTGCGAGAGATGGCCGAACGCCAAGGCCTGGAGCACAACTCCAAGAGCGGCGGCTACAAACTCACGCCGCAAGCGTACAAGATTTTTCAAGGCAAGCTGCTCGAACGCATCTTCTCCAAACTCCAGCCTGGCCGCACCGGCCGCCATCAAGGCCGCATCGTCGGCGAGGGAAGCGTCGAGCTGCCGCAGACCAAGAAGTACGAATTCGGCGACTCGCTGGCCAACATGGACACCACGCAGTCGGTGATCAATGCGCTGCTGCGCGATCCGGGCGCCGACCAAGTGCGTCTGCGCAGCGACGACATCGAAATCCATCGCACCCGCAACTCGCCTAAGTGCGCCACGGTCGTCGTCATGGACATGAGCGGCTCGATGCGCTACGAAGGGCAGTACATGAACGTCAAGCGGATGGCGTTGGCCCTGCACGGCTTGATCACCCGCGAGTATCCAGGCGACTTCCTCCGCTTCATCGAGATGTATACCTTCGCCAAGATCCGCCAGCCCGGCGAGATCATCGAGCTAATGCCCAAACCGGTGACGCTCTACGATCCCTGGGTGCGACTGAAGGCGGACCTCAGCCGCGACGACATCAGCGAGCATCAGATTCCGCCGCACTTTACCAACATCCAG
>JBQCEI010000466.1:0-2571 GCA_051960375.1 Aureliella sp.
TTGAACAAACCAAACAGCGGAAACCCGGAAAGGTCCGTCCCGCCGGGCTCGATTCCGTAACGCTCGACCAACTGATCGATCTGGCTATTGAACGTGTGGTGCGTATAGAGCACGCCCTTCGGCGGTCCGGTGCTGCCGGTCGTAAAGATGATCGCCGCGGGCGATTCGGGTTCGATCTTCGGAACTTCGTAGAGCGCCGATGGCGTTTGCGCGAGCTGTGAAAGCGTTGGCGCGGGGAGGATGCCGAGGCGGCGACCTACGGTGACGTTCAAGCGAGCTTTAGGGAAACGGTGACGCATCAGCATGCGGATGCACTGCGCCAGCGGTATGGCAATGAAGCCTTCGGGCTCGGCCTGCTCGAGGCAAGCGATCAAGTTCCTGCGGCCCATACCGGGATCGACCAGCACGACGACCGCGCCGACTTTTAGCAGCGCGAACACCAGGGCGATGAAGTCGGCGCCGAAGCGCAGCGCCAGCACGATCCGCATGCCGGGCTTGACCCCCAGTTGCTGCAGCCCCGCCGCCAGCGAGCTGGTGTGCAGTTCGAGCTGCGTGAAGGTGATCTCGCGATAATCGCGCTTCGTCCCAGGACGATAAGGGCCAAGCGGGCTGGCGATGGCGACGCGAGTGGGCTGCAGGAGGGCTTGGCGTCCGAGCCGCGCAGCCACATTGGCGCTGGGGAACGGAACGACCGGCTCAACTTCGCTCGACATGCAGCTCTTCCAAATGCTCGATCACCAAATCTGCTACGTCGACCCCGAGAGCCGCGGCCGTGCCTTTCCAACCGGGAACCGCGTTGACTTCCAAGACGACAATGCGGCCATCGCGAGCAGGCAGCAAGTCGACCCCTAGCAGCGAACCGCCGGTGGCAGCCGCCGCCGACCGAGCCAAGCGTTCTTCTTCGGGGCTGAGCGCATGCGGCTCGGCCAGGCAGCCTTGGGAGATGTTCGTTCGCCAACCACCGGCCGCCGCTCGACGTTTGATGCTCAAGGCCCGTCGGCCGACCAGCAAGACTCGAATATCGTAGCCGAAATTGGGAATGAACTGTTGCACGTAGAGCACATTGCCCAGTTGCTGAAGCGTTCCGAAGACGCGCCAGGCCATGTCGGGATCGGACAATCGCACCAGCCCGCGTCCTTCGCCGCCGAAGAGCGGCTTGACGACGACATCGCCGCCGAGCGCCTCGAAGGCTTCCATCGCGGCGGCTCGCGTCTGGCACGCGCACGTCGCGGGCGTAGCGATGCCCGCCCGCGATAGCCGCTCGAGCGTCAGCCACTTGTCGATCGCAATCTCGAGAGCCCGCGGAGGATTGAGCACCGGCACGCCGGCACGTTCAACCGCCTGCAACGCATCCATGCGGAAGATGACTTGCTCGAGCGAACCGACCGGCATCGTCCGCACGATCAAACCGTCGAGGGCCAGCAGATCGACCGCTTGATCGGCCACTTGATCGGCCTGGCCGCGCGATTCGCACTGATCCGATTGCAGCGAAGTCACTGCGACGCTTGTTCCGTCGAGCTTAACCGCCATATCAGCGAACGAAAGCAAGCTGAGTTCGATCTGCGGATTGCGACGCAGCGCCGCCGCCGCCAGCTCGCGCACATACGGCCCCTGCGGCGAACCAAGGATTCCCATTCGCCGCAAACGGCTGCGTCTTGTGGTGGCAGGCATCACAGTAACTTTACGTCTTCCTCTGCGCTCTCTGCTCTTTCCTCTGCGCCTCTGCGTTAGAAACCAGCGCGATCACACGCGTACCGAATCGCGAGTCTGAGTCGCAAACGAACGGGCGATCAAATCACCGCGCACGCCCCCGCAGCTCCAGCTGCGTCCGGTCTTGAGATTGACGAGCACCACCGCTGCGGGACTGAACAGACCGGGATCGACTTTGTAGAAGTCATACTCGTAGCGCTTAAATATCTCGACGAACGGTAGACCGAAGTCGCACGATGTGCTGCTGGGCAAACGGCACACGACGCGTTCGACTTCATCGTCTTCGGCTTCGACCCACAGCGTGACGCTGCCGGCGTAGAGGATGGCATCGTTGGTGCGGCCGATGCCGCCGGCCATGTCGGGAGTCGGCGGCGGCACCCGAGCGAGGCCGTAAGCGCTTCGCACTTGTTTCAAATCAAAGCCCAGCTCGTGCAGTTTATGCAGACTGGTTTCAACGCTGCGAGCCACCACTTGCACGCAGCCGGCGATCGAGCGCGTCGGGGCGACGGCCAGCCAAAGATCTTGCGGCGGCACTTGGCACTGGTCGGCCATGCCGCGAGCGACCGTGCAGTCCGGGAGCGCATCGCACTCGAGCGTTCCGACGGCCAGCATGTCGGTATCGTGCGCGGCGTAGTGCTCGAGCACTTCTTCGCGGCCACGACGCGAGCGCATCGGACCGGAGCCCATGGCGAAGAACTCGCCTTCCTTGACCGGCCAGCCCGCGTACTGGCCAAACATGCAAGCGGCCAGCGGTCGCTCGGTGCTCACCTGGACCCAAGGCCCGGCCCAGACATGTTGATCGCCCGCCACCACCGAGACGTCGGCCATACCGGCCATCGTGATGCGGGCCAGCTCGAGTCC
>JBQCEI010000467.1:0-3451 GCA_051960375.1 Aureliella sp.
CGACATTCTCGATGCGCTGGTCGAACTGTATCAGGACTACCACGTGCACGCGTACCATGCCGACGGAACGCTTTCGTTTTTCGAAGAGCAAACCAGCCAGTCGTATAAGGCCGCGGTTGATTCGCGAGAAAAGGTCCGGCAGGCCAAAAACAGCATGGGGCTAATCGAGATCGACGCAGCCCGCGTCGCTCTCCGCGAACAACTGACGCAGGCCGAGCGCGAGCTGGCGCAAACGGAAACCGACCTGGCGGCCACCAGCTCGGAGGTCAAGCGCTACGAGAGCGAACTGGCTGGCCTGCCCGAACGCATTCAATCGGAAACGATCACCGGCATCACCAGCAACATCGGCGATGGCATGCGGCAACAGCTTTACCAACTCGAGGTACAAGCCAAGGAGCTGGCGTCCAAACTGCATGAGGACCATCCGCAAATGCGAGCCATTCGCGATCAACTGGCAGCCGCTACCAAGATCGCCGAGCAAGAGCGCAAAGAGCAGCCGCAAAATCGCGAAGCGATCAATCCCGTATTTCAGCAACTGGAATTGGCATATCGCACGAGCCTCGTGCGCGAGGAAGGGCTGCATGCCAAGCGAGACTCGCTCAAGAAACATCTCGCCGAGCTCGACAAGGAAATCGTCAAGCTGAATCAGGACGAGCTCGACCTGACGAAGCTCACCTGGGAAGCGACGTTGGCTGAGAACGTCTATCTGCAGAACGCGCAGAATCGCGACAAGGCCAAGTTGCTCGACGCCCTCGACAGCGAAGGCTTGACCGAGATCTCGGTAGTGCAGCCTGCCTCGCTGCAATTGAAAAAGTCGAGCCCCAAGCGACTCTTGCTGTTGGTCGCTGCGGGGATGTTCGCCTGCGGTCTAGGTGTGCTGCAAGCCATTGCTCGCACGATCCTCTATCGGCCCTCGCAGGCCGAAAGCTGGCTGAACGGCGGCGCGAGTCTCGATGAGATCGATCTCACTCCTCCGCGGCGAAGTGAAAAGGAAACCGCAGTAGCGATGGCCACCGTCGGCGACTGAGAAAATCCGCTGACCTCCGCTCCGCGCCCTCCACGTTCTCCGCGCGTTCCGCGCCCTCCGCGGTAAAACTGAAGACCTACGGCGCTACGGTGATCGTTTCGAGGCGGTCGCTGCCGCGATAGACTTGCAACTGGGCCGGCCCCTCGATCGATTGCGCCTTTTTATAAAAATCTTCAGGCGTCTGCAGCCGAGTGCCACCCAGCGATAACAGCGCATGGCCGGCTCGCAGCCCGGCCCGCCATGCCGGCGAGTCGGGATCGACCGATAGGATGGCCAGCTTTGCGGGGGTGCGTCGCTGAGCCATCGCACCGCCGCGCATCAATTCGCCCGGCACCGCCGTGATGTATTCGACCATCATGCCGCGCCAAGGCTTCGGTGCATGCAGCGCGTAAGCGGGGCGAGAGGTCGCAACGAGCTTTTTGCTGAGCGTGGCTTTCAAATGCAACGGCACAAAGGGCACGTCGCCGCGCCGCGGCCGCTGCACGAGCAGATCGATTTGCGCGCCGGCCGGAAATTGGCTCAGCTCGCGAAACAGGGCGTTGCGATCGGGAATCGGCTTGTTGTTAATCTCGGCGATGCAGTCGTCGTTGCGCAGCCCGGCCAGATCGCCCGGCAAACCGGGGAGGACCAGACTGACCCGCGCGCCGCTAAAGCCAGCAGCCCGCTCGTGCGGCCGCAGTTCCTCTGGTTGGATCCCGAGAAAGCCGAACTCGGGCAAGTGTCCCGTCTTGAGGGCATCGACGACGCGGCGGAACATATCGTCGACCGCAATCGCGTAACCGGCTGCTTGCTCAAAGCCGCTGAGGGCCGCCAGCGAACTGGTCAGGCCGACCATCTCGCCGCGGAGGTTGATCAGCGCGCCGCCGCTGGTCCCGAGGTTCAAACGCGCGTCGGTCTGGATCAGCGTTCCAAACTGATGCTGACTCTCTTTGGCCAGCAAGCTCGATTCCGATGCTTGCCGCGGAGGGGCTGCCCGTTGGAGATTGGCGACGATGCCCCAGCTGGCGCTGGCCTGTCCGTCGCGGGCCGTAGCGTAGGGATTGCCCAGGCTGATGACAAAACTGCCCTTGTGCAATTGCGATGAGTCGCCGAACTCGATGCTGACCAAATCGGTCGCTTCGACTTTCAGAATCGCCAGATCGGTGTAGGGATCCGATGCCATGACCTGCGCCGGCCGCGAGAGGACTCGTGCGGGATAGACGCGTTTGTCGAGCCACACGTAGTAATCGTATTTGCGCGGATCGTCCAGCGCGTGCGCACAAGTGACGATCATCCCGTCGGGGCTGACGACGACGCCGCTGGCGAACTCGTCTGGGATGTACTCGGGGCTTTCGGGTGCATCGAGCAGTTGCAGTTGTCCCGGCACTTGCAACAGCTCAGCCCGCATTCCGGGCGCTTGGTCCTTGCGAACGCGAGCGATCGCAACCACCGAGCGTTCCGCCTTTTCGATCGCCGCGATGGACGCCTTCTCGATGCTTTCGACCAGAGCCAAACCACCAGCCGCGTTTTCAGCTTCATCGGGCGCTGGCTCGGCCGCCGCTTGCTTCCCGTCAGTTTGCTTCGTGTCGGCTTGCTTGGCGTCGGCCTGGGTCGGGGCAGTCTGCGCCCAAACAACCCCAGTCGACAGATCGCTCAGCCCGACCAGCCCCGCCAAGCTGAAGCCCAAAAGGCACTCGAACATCTTCGTGCGCAGCGAATCATGGACGCGACGGATCGCCAGCGCGAACGCTGAGCCGATTGCGGAACAGCCAGAGTGCGTCCGGTGCGTTTGCTGAGTGGCCATGATTCTGCGCTTTGCGATCATCTCCCGCCGCACGCGATGAGTTTTGGCACTCGTATGCAGCAGACCATTTCAAGGGCCGGAAATGGAAAATGCCGGACAAGCGTGGGAGCCCGAGGCTCGTCTCACTTGTCCGGCGAATTGGCAATTGTCGAATAATAATCAGCCGCGGGCGTTAGCCCGCGGTTTGCAGCAAGAAACCGAACGCTAACGCGTGCCGGCTGATCTATTCAAGGGTCTGTTAGCTGTCGACCAGCTCGGCATCGGCATCCGACTCGGCTTCGGCTCCGATGGCAGCCGGCCCTTCCGGACCGGCGTAATCGCCTGCCGACATGATCTGTTCTCGGATCGCTTCGGCGACGTCCTTGTTTTCGAGCAAGTACGCGCGAGCTTTCTCTTTGCCTTGGCCCAAGTACGTTTCATTGTACTTGAACCAGGCGCCGCTGCGGGTGACCACCTTCATGGTCACGCCCAGGTCGAGCAAGTCACCCTCGTAGCTGATGCCCGAGGTGTGCATCATGTCGAACTCGGCCAGGCGGAACGGCGGAGCTACCTTGTTCTTGACGATCTTGGTGCGCACGCGCTGGCCGACGACCTCTTCACCTTCTTTGAGGCTGCCGATGCGGCGGACATCGATGCGGCAC
>JBQCEI010000468.1:0-2076 GCA_051960375.1 Aureliella sp.
CTTTTGTGGTTCGACCTGGGCGCCCCCCCCCTCGCACGGCAGCCCCAAGCTCGTTTTGGTGGCCGCACACCAAATACTTCCCCCCATCCTTTTGCCGGTGCCCCACCAAGACCGATTGTCGGCTGCCGCGATACCTCGGGCTGTCGCCCGAGGCTATCACAGGCAATCGCTTCGCGATCCAAACAGGATTCCCAGCCCTGGCGGGCTGGGTTAAGGAACGTCGGGCCTTTAGCCTGAAGCCTGAAGCCTGTCACCTTGCTATCCTATTCTCATCTCGCGATTTCTCCCCAAGCACACTTGCTCACTGGAAGTCCCGCCATGAAAAACGGCTTGCAGCTCTTCTTCGTCGCCCTTTGCTTGGCCCTCTCGGCCCGCTCTCTCGCGGCGGCCGAGCGGAAGCCGAACTTTGTGTATATCTTCACCGACGATCAGCGATGGGATGCGCTCGGGGTCGTGCAGCAGGAGCAAGGCGACAAGGCTCGCTTCCCTTGGCTGCGAACGCCCAACCTCGATCGCCTGGCCAGCGAAGGAGTGCGGTTTCGCAATGCGTTCGTCGTCAACTCGCTGTGCGCGCCGTCGCGAGCTTCGCTGGTCACCGGTCAGTACGGTCATGTCAACGGCGTGACCAACAATCACACGCCGCATCCGGCCGGCAATATCAGCGTGGCGGAGATGTTGCGTCCGGCCGGTTATGTTTCCGGCTATGTCGGCAAGTGGCATCACGACAGTCAGTCGGGCAAGCGGCCGGGCTTCGATTACTCGGCCAGCTTCGTCGGCCAAGGCAAGTACTTTGACTGCCCGATCGAGATCAACGGCGTGTCGACGCCCACGCAAGGCTTCGTCGATGACGTCACGACCGATTATGCCGCTGGCTTCATTCGTGAGAACAAGGATCGACCGTTCCTCTTGATCCTCGGCTACAAGACGTGCCACGGCCCATTCACTCCGCCGCCGCGCCACGAGAAGAGCTACGAAGGAGAAGAGGCCCGCCGTGTTCCGAATCTCAGTGCGCGAGCCCCTTATCGTCAGGCCGACGCCGGTGGCAATGCCAACGGCAAAGGTCAAGGCAAAGGCAAGGCCGCGGCGAGCGACTCGGAGACCGTGCCGACTAACCTCGGCATGTTCCGCGGCATCACCGGCATCGACGACAACGTGGGCAAGCTGCTGGCGGTGCTCGACGAATTGAAGCTTAGCGAAGACACGGTCGTGTGCTTCTCGAGCGACAACGGTTACTTCCTCGGCGAGCACGGCTTGGGCGACAAGCGAGCCCCGTACGAAGAAGCCCTGCGCATTCCGATGCTCGTGCGCTACCCGCGGCTGATCGCCGAAGGTCGCACCGACGACCACATGGTGCTGAACATCGACCCGGCCGCGACCTTCCTCGATCTGGCGGGAGTCACCGTTCCCGAGGCCATGGAAGGCCGCAGTTGGAAGCCGCTGCTCGAGGGCAAGACCGACGCCCCGTGGCGCGACAGTTTCTTCTACTGCTACTTCTTCGAGCGCGGTTTTGCGACGCCGACCACGACGGCTGTGCGCACGCAAACGGCCAAGCTGATCAAGTACCCGGGGCACGACGATTGGACCGAAATGTTCGACCTCAAGGCTGATCCGTACGAGACGAAGAACCTCGCCGGCGATCCTGCGCACGCGCAACTGCGCAAGTCGCTCGAAGCCGAATACGCGAGGCAGGCTGAGGCGATCGATTTCCGGATCCCCGACTTCGCCGACAAACCGCCGGCCGATGGGTCGCTGCCCAAACCCCAAAAAGCTAAGCCAAAACGCAAAGCAGCGCGTTAAAGATTTTTACCGCGGAGGACGCGGAGAGCGCGGAGGAAGAGATATTTCCTCCGCGTCTCCGCGGTAAAAACTCGGTCCTTACTTCTTGCGGACCAGCTTCATCATGCCGCAGTGCTCGGCCGACGGCTTGCCGCCATCCCAGGCTTCGCCTTCGATCTCGATATGATCATCGTCGACGAAGGTGACGGTCGACGAGTGCATGTGCGTATCCTTGGCCGGGTCGAGATTGGTACCGCCAGCGAATTTCCAGCGGATCTGATTCGCCGGCGAGGCCAGGTC
>JBQCEI010000469.1:0-4217 GCA_051960375.1 Aureliella sp.
AGCGTGATGGCCAGCGCTTGAAACGTCTTCTCGCGCCAGAAGGCGACGAGTCCGCCCAGAGCTGCGCACCAGAAGGCGGTCACTCAGATGATGGCGATCGCCCATAGGGCCTGCTCGACCGAGACGCCGCCCAGCAGCGGAAACATCAGCAGCAGCGGCAGCGACGAGAGCACCATGTTGGCGATGCCGAGCAAACTGGCCAAGAGCTTGCCGAGCACGATTTCGCTGCTGCGCAATCGCGTCAGCAACAGCAGCACCAACGTCCGTCTGTCCTTCTCCTGAGCCACGCTGGCCACGGTCGTCACCGCCGAAAGGAACATGACGACCAGCAGCTCTAGCGGCACGACGAGCTGAAAGGCTAAGGCTCCGAAGCGGGCCAGGTCGCCGATGTTGCGCACCTGCTGCATGCCCGCCATCAGCAGCCAAACGGTGCCGACCAGGCTGAAGAGTGCGGCGACGAACACGACGCGTTGCAAGTAGAATTTCCAGCGCCGAGGACTGACCAGCCATTCGCGTCCCAGAATCGGACCAATCATGCTCTTCCAAATTTCATGCTGAGGCTGACCTGTTTTTCCTTTGTGTCTTGGTGTCTTTGTGGTTCATTCCCGGTGGATAACCACAAAGGCACAAAGACACGAAGAAAACCACCATAGGCAAAGTGTTAGGCACGGATTCGTTGCGTCTGCCCGTTCAGGTCGAACGCGTCCTAGCGATTGTAATAACTAAACCGCCGAAAAACTGCCGGGGGGAAGGCAACTGAGTGGGCGTCGCTCGCTGACGGAAGCCACCGAGAGCTAGTCTTCGACTGTTGTAGTACGTGGCCGGCCGGCCGCCTGGTTCGCAGGTGCTACGTTCTGCCGACCGCGCCTCTCTCGAATCGCAACAAGCAACAGACAAGCGTGCAAGATGGTCTCACGTCAACGGGTTTGGATCGACGGGCAAGTTCAAGGAGTGCTCGTCGGCCGCGTCGTTTTGTACTGGTCGGGGATCCTGATCTACTTCGGCCTGTCGATCGGTTTTTACCAGTACCGACAGAATCCCGACTGGACCATGGCCGAGCATCTGCAAGCGATGTTCGACCAGCTCTGGCCTTGCCTGCCGACCGTTCTGCTGCTGCCGCTGGTCATCTTCGACATCGTCCGGCTGAGCAACCGTTTCGTTGGCCCGGTATATCGACTTCGCATGCACCTAGCGAGACTGAGAGAGAACTCAGACACGTATCCGCTCAACTTTCGCGATGATGATTATTGGCAACAGCTCGCCGAACCTATCAACGAACTGCAGCAGCGGATCTTGACCCTCGAGCAACAGGTGCGGACGCTCACTGCTTTCAACCAGGAGCCGGTGCCCACGCCCGAAGCGATGCAGGCGCAGGCCAGCGAGCCGACCGAGCGGTCGCCTCGCGATCTTGAAAAGTTGACCGAGCTGTTTCCCGGCAGGGGCGGCGATCCGTTTGTGAAAGCCGGCGTGTAAAGGCCGGCTTTTGTTTCACCGCGGAGACGCGGAGAGCGCAGAGGATGCTCTTACGGGATCAGGCCGGCGGCGCCGGTGATGACGCCGGCTTCGACAGCGGCTCCACGCAGGCTCCATGGAATCGGCGGCAGCATGTAAGGAGCACAATCGCCTGGGCGGTAGTAACCCAGTGCGTACTGGCACTCATGTGGTGGATGGATGCCCATCTTGTAAGGCAACACAGCGATGTTGCCGAAGAAGTGAGCCGTGCTGACCAGCGGCTGAAGCACCGGGCC
The DNA here is from genome assembly GCA_051960375.1 of Aureliella sp. GTDB lineage: Bacteria > Planctomycetota > Planctomycetia > Pirellulales > Pirellulaceae > Aureliella. The sequence goes on from JBQCEI010000469.1 coordinate 1,749, forward strand.
GATTTCGTGGCCGTAACGTTCCAATTGCACTTCTTCAAAGTACAGCGGCTTGTGGCATAGACCCGAGGCCTTCCACTGGATGGCGCTCGGGACAAAGCCGCGAGCGGCGTAGAGCTCTTGACCCGAACCGCAGCTGACCGGCAGGTTCCACGCTTTGCCGATGTACGCCAAGTCCACATCGCACAGGTCGCGGAGCGGAATCTCGCGGCGCACGCCGCCGACGTCCAGCACGACCAGTTCGTTGTACAGATCGACCATGCGGCCGCGCACCAGCGCGTGCCCTTCGCGGTCGCACCAATCGCGCTCTTCAGCCCCGCTGGCGAAATCGAGCCGCATCTTTTCGGCTTGTTGCGGATCGCCCCCGAGTCCCTGGCCGTAGCGTGGGCCGCTCTTGAGATTGATCTTGTCGAGCGTGGCATTGCGGAGTCGATCGCGGAACACTTCGCAGTTGGCCGAGGCATTGGCGGCGCTGCGGCGCTCGAGTTGGTCGAACCCGTTTTCACCCGACTGACCGCCCGACTGGCGAGCGCGATCAAAGGGACTGGGCTCTTCGGCCTGCGGCTGCCCAGCGGCGCCGGGCCGCGGCATCAAATCCGACTCGTTCAGTTCGGGCATGATGCTCGGTTGGGATTGACCCCGCTGCGGCTCGCCGGATTGCGGCCCACTGGATTGCGGCGCGCCGGATTGCGGCATGGCAGGCTGCGGCAAGCTCGGTTGCGGCATGCCCAGTTGCGCCTGTGGCGCGTTCAATTGGGGCACGCCCAGCTGCGGCTGCTGGCCAGAAGCTTGCGGCAGGCTCGAGGGAGGTGGCGGCGCGAGCTCAGGTTGGCTGAGCGGATCGCTGGGGATCGGCGGCAGTCCGCCGGGCGGCAAAGTTGCCGGCGCTTGACCGTTTCCGCCGTCGCCGAACGGATCGAGAGTTCCGCCGGCGTTCTGATAGGCCGCTGCGCGAACCGCGCCTCGCTCGGATCCTCGGGCGCTTTGAGGCCGGGCTCCTTGAGTGGTGCGCGTATAGTGTGCTTGCCTGGTGGCCGGCTGCGCCGCCCCGCTATCGCGCAGAGGATTGGCCGCCCAGGCGGTGTTCGTGGGCTCGTGCGAGCCTGTGTTCGGAGATGAAGCCGCGGTGAGTTCGACTTGGGCTCGGGCGCTAACGGCCTGGGCTTGCTCGAGGGCCGCGGCCGCTTGGTTCAGATGCGAAGCGCTCGTTTGCGCTCGCGACGACAGCCGGGTGCTTTCGCGCCATCGCAGCACGACGCCATTGTTTGGCCCGCTGCTGTCTTGCCCGCCGCTGCGGGTGTTGCTGGTGTTGCTGGCCAGCTGGGCGCCGCTGGCCTGCGAGATGGGCTGCATCGACTGAGCCGCGGGCAGGCGGCTCGGTTGCCAGTTGGTCGATTGCGAGTTGTAGTCGGGTGCAGTGGGATATTGAGAGCTGGTCGTCTGAGCTGCCAGCGAGGCCGCGCTCGAAGCCACCAACGCCGCGGCAAACGCACCGCGGCGCGCCAGCCGCTTAAGTGCCTTCGCCCGCAAGCGAATGTTCAGGACTGTAATTGGGAGCTTCCTGCGTAATGGCAATGTCATGGGGGTGGTTCTCTCTGACACTTGCGGCCGAAATTTTAATGAACCGGGCTTCCCGCCGCAGTTCGTCGATTGTGCGAGTGCCGCAGTAACCCATGCCTGCGCGCAGACCGCCAACCAACTGATACACAAAATCGGACAGCGTACCTTTGAAGGGGACGCGTCCTTCGACGCCCTCGGGCACCAGCTTCAGCAGGTTTTCCTGCCCCGGCTGGCGATACCTTTCGCTGGAACCTTTCACCATCGCCCCGAGCGATCCCATGCCGCGATAAACCTTGAACGTACGACCCTGGTACAGGATCGTTCGCCCGGGGCTCTCCGCCAGGCCGGCGAATAGTCCTCCGATCATCACGGCGCTGGCCCCGGCTGCGATCGCCTTGGTGATGTCACCGCTGAAGCGGATGCCGCCGTCGGCGATCAGTGGCACGCCGGCGGGCAAGGCTGCCTTGCCCGCGTTCATGATCGCCGTGATCTGCGGCACGCCGACGCCGGAGATCACCCGCGTGGTGCAGATCGAACCCGGGCCGATGCCGACTTTCACGGCATCCGCTCCGGCGTCGATCAAATCGCGAGCCCCTTCGTAGGTGGCGATGTTGCCCGCGACCACGTCGATGTTCCAGCGACGTTTGATCTCTCTCACCGTGGCCAGCACGTTGGCCGAGTGACCGTGAGCGCTGTCGACGACCAACAGGTCGACGTCACGCGCGATCAACTCACCAGCACGCTCGGTATCGAACACCCCGATCGCCGCGCCGACCCGCAGACGTCCCAGCGAATCTTTGCAAGCATTCGGGTACCGCTTCATCATGTCGATGTCGCGGATGGTGATCAGTCCCGTCAGTTTGTATTGATCGTCAACCAGTAAAAGTTTCTCCACCTTTTTAGCCGTTAAAA
>JBQCEI010000470.1:0-2013 GCA_051960375.1 Aureliella sp.
CCAGTAGAGCTCGAGCTGTTTGAGCGATTTCGCCGTCTTGTCATCGTATCCACGGCCGGCGAGCGTTCGAACAATGACCCCTGAGCAAGTTCCATATGGACCTATTTGCTTGTGTGTTCGAGTCGCATCTAAGAACTGCCCCCAACCGCACTCTGCGTGTTCAGTGTGGAAATTGTCGTCGAAGACTTTCGCGAGCTCGTTGAGTGCGGCGCTGCTCGAGCTCATTATCGCACACCCAAAAATGCTTCACGTAGAGCTTGTGCCGTCTTTACTGCTTCGTCACGTGCTGGGAATGTTCGCCAGTTTGCGCGCTCCGGTATCCCCAAAGCGTCCGCGACTAGAAAGCGGGCAAGCTGAGGCTTGTGAGCAATCGACTCGTGAAATGCGTAGACCACCTTGTCTTCTGGGGACGCTAAAATATATTCGTTCTTATCTCGTAACCAGTTTAGCGCGTCTTCTAGTCCAGTGAATTGCGCTTCTCTGGAGAAGAATCGCCGCAATTGGGAGAAGTCGATTTGCGGGGCACGCGGAAAGAGTAGGAAATGAGCATGGTAACAATGTCGACTAAACATCTCGGATGCGGTGCACACCGGATAGCGACCATGCTCCGTTAGCAAGCATGGTCCAAACCTTGCCGATAGAAATTGCCTGACTTTAAGCGCGAAGTCGAGGTAAGTCCCAAGTCTATCACGCGGTACATCGGCAGCGGACCCTTCGTGGCGTTTCGCTGCAACGACTGAATAGCCAGGAACTAACGGCCCAAGTCCGCACAAAGCAACTTCGGTTTGTGTGCTGGAGAATGTGAGCTCGGGAGACGGATTGCAAAGGAAGCACTGCGGAAAATTTGCGACTGGCGCGTTCATTGTTGATACGGTAGGGTAACGGGTGTCGGCGGTCTCGTGCTCGCCAAGGCAATGCCAGCTTGCGACTTGAGCTCCATTGTCACTTGCTCCCATGCACTGGTGTCCTATGCAGCCAGAAACTCGTCATGCTAGCGTAAGAACCGCGTGATTGTCAATGCGGCTGAGAGGCCTTGGGACACAGCACTCTGTCGGGGCATGCACGAGCCGCCAATTGCCCGTTGCAGCCAGAGCCCGGGGACACAGCACATTGGCCAAAGGCAAAGGCATGGGGACACAGCACTTTGCCGGGGCATGCACTAGCCGCCGATCGCCAGCATTGCCGAGCCGTTAACGCTCGTTGTCAAAAAGGCCTGGGACACCCAGCCAGAGCCCGGGGGACACAGCACATTGCCGGGGGAGGGTTGGTGGCGCTGGCCCAAGGTAGCATTGTCTGCGCCGCCGGTCGGTGGATTTGCGGGGCACGACGGGCGACGTCTAAGCTGCGACGATCGCTTTCTTATGCGGTTGTCGGCCCGCGCCCTCACCTTACCGCCACACAGCCCTGGGGACACAGCACATTGTCGGGGGCCTGGTAAGTGCCGACGCTAGCAACGGAACAACCGCCGGGCACACAGTACTTTGCGGCAAGGAGCCTACGCCGCGCTGTCGCGACGCTGGGTAACGGCTCCAGCGTTTTGCGGCGTTTCATTCGCGCCCTACAATTTCAGCAGGTGAGAGCTTCCATGACTGCCGCTCCGTGAAGTGTGATTCTGAGTTGCGCCCCGATACGCGCGAACGGCTCGACAAGGAGGGTAACGTCCGTGAATCACGCACGCATCGTCGTTACTCACTACGGCGGGCCTGATGCACTTCAAGTCGTTGAAGAAGAGTGACCACACAGAGGCCTGGGGACACAGCACTATGCCGGGGCGTGCGCTAGCCGCCGACTGCCAGCATAGCGGGGCCGTTAAGCGCGAGGGCAAACTTGGGACAGCGCGATCCGCACTTCGGCAACAACGGCGAGCTCGCGTTCGCCACCAGCAACGACGGCAGATACGCCAACTATGGCGCGATCAGGCTGGGCGTCGATCAGTCGCAGAACGTCTTCCTCTTTCCTGAAATGCGCGCTGGATCGAACCCCTAATGAGATGGCGAATTAGCGTTTCATTGT
>JBQCEI010000471.1:0-12272 GCA_051960375.1 Aureliella sp.
ATGGGTTTTTTTATACGGGGAATAATTTGATTTTTTCAAACATTTATATCTATACTTTTTCGCCCCATTGGGTAATAAACATATTCGCCGGGGGCCGCGGGCAGCAGCGCCTGCGGCGACGCGCCGCCCCGGGTACCGGCCTGCCCCTTTGGGGCGAAGAAGAAAGCAATTACCGCAAACCAGCGTCAAAACGTATCAGGTTGTTCGGCGTGGAAAACCGGCCCTTCCGCCGTAGTTCACACTTCGAAATGAAGACACTGGCTAAGGCCAGTGGCACACGGAACTCCTTGATTTAAAAATAGGTCAGGCATGGTGGTTTCTCACCGTAAAATATGTCAATATTCCCGGTGTGTCATCCAATCTTCTCTCCCGGAACGAGGATCTATTTGATGCGACTGAATGTCTTTGCCTTGTTTGTCGCCGTAGCCGCATGTGTCGTCAGCCCGCTTCAGGCTGCTGAGCAATACAAGGTCTCGCCCGAAAAATCGAAGATCGAATTCGTCGGCAAGAAGAGCGACGGTCAGCACAAAGGGGGCTTCAAGAAAGTTACTGGTTCAGCGGTGGTCGATCACGATGCGCCGGAGAATGGATCGATCAAACTGGAGATCGAAGCCAACAGCATTTGGACCGACGCCGACAAGCTGACCGCGCACCTGAAGAATCCCGACTTCTTCAATGTCCGCAAGTATCCGAAGATCACCTTCGAATCGACCGACTTCGAACATACCGGCGAAGGCACCGGCGTGGTCACCGGCAAGCTGAAGATGCTCGATAAGACCGTCGAGACCAAGATTCCGGTCAAAGCCGAAGTGACCGATGAAGGCATCTTGGTGAAAGCCAACTTCAAGATCGATCGCACCAAGTGGGGCATGGACTACAGCACCGACAAGATCAACAAAGATGTCGACGTCGCCGCCGATATCCTGCTGGTCAAGTAACACTCGACGAATGGTTCACGACTAAGTAACTCTTCGACAAAGCAGCCCAGCGATGTCTGCCAGCACGTATGCCATTGTGCTCGCAATCATAGTCGCGTGCGGTGCACTCGCTGTCTATCTCGAGCGGCGATGGCCCGCGCGGTACTTCGCAACGGCGCTAGTGGCGGTCGCCTGGAGCGTTTTGTTGGTCGTTGCTTTTCGTTTGGTAGCGCAGCGGCCGGCCCCCTATTTCTGGACCGAAGAGGGGGTCGCCGCTGAGCCTTGGGAACGACTCGCTTTTCCGCTCGCCATTGGAACTCTGTTGTGGCCGGCTTTGCGCGCGGCCGCGCGGCGGTCGACTTCGCTGGAGCTGTGGCTGGCGCTCTGGGTCACTGCGCTGCCGCTGCTGGCCGCGCTGCCGGACGGCGAAAGCTATCTTGACGTGCTGCCGGGAAACGCCCCTTGGTCGCTGGCTGCACTGCTGGCCGCGGGAGCCAACTGGATGGCGAGCGCGAGGTTCATCGCAACCGGGGCCGAGCGCTGGTCGCTGTGGGTGTTCGTTGCGCAGTTGCTCACGGTCGCGGCGCTACTGATGACTTGCTATGCCACGCTGGCCGAATGGTGTTTGCTGCTCGGAGCGAGCCTGGCGGTCCTGGCCACGTGCCGGCTGTTCGTAAGTACCGGTCAGTGGACCGGAACGTTATCACTGCCGGCGATCGCGCTGAGTTGCATCGTGCTGACGCACGTCCGCATCTACAGCGGAGATGTTCTGCCGGCTTGGCTGCTGTCGGTGCCGATGATCTCACCGGTGCTGGTATGCGGCATCGATCGGCTGCTGGGCCAGAATCGCCACCCGGGCATTCGCATCGCCATCGCAGCTACCGCGGCGGCAGTGATCGCCGCCGCGGTGATCGGTTATGCGATTGTTGCGGGCGAAAGCGAGTGGTAGCACGCTGTTTTACCGCGGAGGTCGCGGAGAGCGCGGAGGAAAGACATCTCGTTTAGCACGCCATTTCCACGATGATGCCTTCGTTGCCTCGGATGTGCAGCGTGTCGTCGCAGAAGATCGGTGGGGGAAGTGTCGCGTCGGTGGACATCAAGAACTTGTGCGAGCAAGCCAGCGGCAATTCGAGCGTGGCGGGATCGTCGTCGAGGTTCAGCGCGACCAGCAGCGAACGATCGCGGTAGCGGCGGACGTAGGCGATGACGTTGCCTTCGGCCGGCACTGGGTGGTAGCCGCCGATCGCTAAAGCCGGCTCGCTGCGGCGCAGGGCGAGCAACCGCCGGTAGAGGTTCAGCAGCGAATTGGGATTCTCTCGCTCGCTGGCCACGTTCAGCGTCGTCGCATTGGCAGCCATCGGCAACCAAGTTTCTTGGTCGCTGAAGCCGGCGTTGGTCGACGAATCCCACTGCATCGGCGTGCGCTGCGGATCGCGGCCGACGCCGATTCCCGGCACGTTCTTTTCGAACGGATCTTGGATGCGGTCGGGCGGAATTGGCACGTTCTGCATGCCGAGCTCGTCGCCGTAATAGAGCGTCGGCGTGCCGCGCAAAGTCAGCAGCAACATCGCCGCCACCGGCGCCTGCCCCGGCCCGACTCGCGAAGCCAACCGCGGTTGATCGTGATTTCCCAAGACCCAGTTGGGCCAGCCATGCTGCGGCAGCGATGCTTCGTAATGGTCGATCGCCGAGGCGATCACGCGAGCGTTCCACGGAAGCGTGATCAACTGAAAATTGAACGGCAGGTGCACCCCCGCGCCGTGCGCTCCGTAGTAAGTCATCAGTTGCTCGACCGGCAGATAGATCTCGCCGACCATCATGCGATGATCATAGCTGTCCAGCAGCTTGCGCATCTTGTTGATGATCTCGTGCACCTCGGGACGATCGGTCGTGTAGGTCGCCAGCAAGCGATGATGCGGCGGTTCGTGCGGACCGAACGCGGGATTGACCGGATTGTCGCGGAACTGATCGTCTTTGATGATCAGCCAGATCACATCGAGCCGGAAACCGTCGACCCCGCGCTCCAGCCAGAATCGCATCGCATCGAGCATCGCATCGACGACCGCCGGATTGCGCCAGTTCAAATCGGGCTGCGCCGCTAGAAAATGATGGTGGTAATACTGCCCGGTCTTCTCATCCAAGGTCCAAGCGCTACCACCGAACGAGCTCAACCAGTTATTGGGCGGGCCGCCGTCGGGGGCTGGATCGCGCCAGATATACCAGTCGCGTTTGAGCGAGCTCCGCGATTGTCTCGACTCGAGAAACCAAGGATGGTGGTCCGAGGTGTGGTTGGGAACAAAGTCGAGCACCACGCGCAAGTTCCGGCGATGGGCCTCTTTGAGCAACTGATCGAAATCCTCGAGCGTCCCAAAGATCGGATCGATGTTGCAATAGTCTGCAACGTCGTAGCCGAAGTCGGCCATCGGCGATGGATACACGGGCGATAACCAGATCGCATCGACGCCGAGCCACTGCAAATAATCCAGACGACTGATGATCCCCGGCAGATCGCCGATGCCGTTGCCGTCAGAATCTTGAAATGATCGAGGATAGATTTGATAGATCACACCTCGTTGCCACCACTCGTGTCGGTCCATCTCTTTTGCTCCCGAATGTCCACAGCCTGCTCTTCATGGTTCAGTCGTTGGGTCGTAGCTGAAAAATCACTCCTTCGTTGGGTTCAATGGAAATCTCATTGTCCGAGCAGCAAGTGCTGCGGGCATGCGTCGAAAATATCACCTTGGCCTTCTTCGACGGCAGCGGCCAGGTAACTGTTTGCGAGCGGAAATTCAGGGCAACCAGCATGCCGTCGCTTTCGTCGCCTCGCCTGAAAGCCAGCACGTCCTCTGGCGGATCGAGCGGCGTGTAATGCCCCGTTTTCAAGCACTCGGTGCCGGCTCGCAATTTCATCAAGCGGCGATAAAAGTTCAGCAGCGACTCGGGATCGCTTTCCTGTGAGGCAACGTTCTTCGAAAGGGTGTCTTCGTCGATCGGCAGCCACGGCTTGGCGGTGCTGAAGCCCGCATATTGATCGTCGGTCCAGGGCATCGGAGCGCGGTAAGGATCGCGACTGTAGCGCGGATTGGCTCGTCCCGACGGATCGACCATTTGCGCATGCGGCACCGGGCTATCTTTCAGACCGAGCTCTTCGCCGTAGTACATCGTCGGCGTGCCGCGGAGGGTTAGCTGCAGGACCGCTGCCATTCGCCACCGCTCCGGCGGAAGCCGGCTGGCCAGCCGCTTGAGATCGTGATCGCCGGAGGCTCGCGCCGGCCAGGCACCTTGCGCCGTGGTAGCTTCCAAATGGTCGATGTTCAGCTGGAGATTGACGTGGTCGAAATGCGCTTGCAGCAACGAAGTGCTCAGCAGCAGATCGGCTCCCGCCCGCTGAAAGATCGAAATCTGTTCGTCATTCAGGAACACCTCGCCCATGAAGACGCGGTCGCGATAATGCGAGACGATCTGCTTGACATCGAAGATCACTCGCAGCAATTCGGGTTGGTTCTGCGAGTACATGGGCTGGAGCTTGTTCGATGGCTCCAGTTTCTCGTTGTAGTACGGATCGCGAGGGTTGCGGCGCAGATGTCTGTCCTTGACCAAATGCGCCATGGCGTCCATGCGAATGCCGTCGACTCCCATGTCCAACCAGAAACGCAGCACGCGAAACATCTCTTCGACGACCGCTGGATTGCGCCAATTCAGGTCGGGCTGCTCGGGAGCGAAGGTCGCAAAGTAATACTGGCCGGTCGGTTCGTCGTAGGTCCAGGCGCTCAGCCCAAAGCGGTTGATCCAGTTGTTGGGCGCTCCGCCGTCGGGAGCCGGGTCACTCCATAAGTAATAGTCGCGGTAGCGATTGCTGCGGCTTTCGCGCGACTGGAGAAACCAGGGGTGCTTGTTCGACGTGTGATTGGGGACGTAGTCGATGATGATGCGGATGTTGCGAGCATGCGCTTCCTCGAGCAACTGCTTGAAATCATCTAGTGTCCCAAAGCGCGGATCGACATCGCAGTAGTCGCTCACGTCGTAACCGATATCGAAGAATTCGGTCTTATAAAAAGGGGACAGCCACAAGGCGCCGACGCTCAGCTCCTTGAGATAATCCAGCCGCTGGATGATCCCCGGCAAATCGCCCATGCCGTCTCCGTTCGAATCTTGAAAGGAGGGGACCAGGATTTCGTAGACCACCGCCTCTTTCCACCACACTGAGCCGCTCCGATTCATCGAGTTGATTTCGTTTTCTTGGTGTGCTTCGTTCTCTTTGTGTTCTTCTTGACCGGCTTTCGCGCTGGGGCTGCGGCTTGCCGAGCCGAGCTAGCCGGGGCAGGGCGGTCGGCCAGTGAGGGATCGGGCAGGTCCTGATCGATTTCAAAAAAGTCCTCCCAGGGATCGCTGGTGAGGCGCTGGACGCGCTGCAGAGCATTCTCGATCGTGTACTGGTCGCTGGCATCGAGCCGGTCGAGATCGCGCCACCGCAGCGGCATAGCTACGCCGGCCTGGCCGCGGGCGCGTGGCGAATAGCTGGCGACGGAGGTGGCGCCGCGCTGGTTGCGAAGGTAATCGATGAATACTTTGCCGCGGCGGGCGGCCTTGCTGATCGTGGCCACGTAGCGATCGGGATGGCGTTCGGCGAGGGCGTGCGAAACGAGCGAACAGAACTCTTTCAAACGACCCCAGTCGCCGCTATCGCGATTGAACGGCGCGACGACGTGCAGCCCCTTGCCCCCCGAGGTCCGCACGAACGATTCCAAGCCGAGCTTCTTCAACAGGTCGCGAACTTCTCTCGCACCCTCGATCACCCAGGACCACTCGACTCCTTCGCCCGGATCGAGATCGAAGACCATGAAGTCGGGATGCTCGAGGTCGTCGGCCCGGGCCGGCCAGGGATGGAACTCGAGGGCGTTGAGCTGCGCCAGCGCGATCAAGCCGACTGCGTCGCGGATCACCGGATAGATGGCTTCCTTCTTGTCTTCCTGGATCGTGATGCCTTCGATCCCTTCGGGCATCCGATCGTCGTCGACATGCTTCTGAAAGAAGCAGTGCTTGCCCGGTCCGCCCGGACAGCGGACCACGGTCAAAGGGCGTCCCGCGATTCCGGGCAACATCCACTTCGAAACGCCGGCGAGATACTCGACAACGTCTCCCTTGGTCAGCTTCAAATCGGGATAGACCATGCGCGAGGGATGCGTGATCGCAATCCCTTCGATCCGCAGCTCGTCCGCTGCGACGCTTCTGCCGGCCGATTTTTTGCTGGCTGAGCTTTTGCTGCTTGAGCTTTTGCTGCTCGACTTGGAACTCTTTTCCTCGCTGCCGTTGCGGCTGGCCGCGCGGCCGTTGCGATCTCCCTTGGGATGGAGCATGGGTTTTTCGAGGACGACTTGTTTCGCCGGTTTGTCTTCGCGCAGGCCATGAAAGACCGCGTGTCGCAGGATGCCGTCGCTGGTGCGCGTGCCATAGCTGATTTCGGCGACCAGTTTCGGTTCGAGCCAGGTGACTCCGCGCTGCTGATCGCGCCGTGGCGGATGAGCGTAAGGGCACTTGTCCGTTTTCAGATCTTCGAAGCGCTGGGCGAGATCGCGGAGCGACACTTCGGTGAATCCGGTGCCGACGCGTCCGCAGTACTTGAGCTCTTTGTCTTGGTAGTAACCGAGCAGCAGAGCTCCAAAACCGATGCGCGACTTGGCCGGCTTGGTATAGCCGGCGATGACGAATTCTTGGTTGTGGACGCATTTAATCTTCAGCCAGGTTTCGCTTCGCTGCGACACGTAGGGGCTGTTGGTCTTTTTCGAGACAATCCCTTCCATCGCATAATTGCAGGCTTGCTCCAGCACTTGTTCGCCCGAGCCGGCGATGTGATCGAGATAGCGCACCGGACCATCGTTCTTCGGCCAGTGCCCGAGGATGATCTGAGCGACAATCTTTTTGCGCTCCAGCAGCGGCAAGTCGGTCAGGTCGTGCTTCTCGGCATACGGCACATCGAACACGTAGTAGACGAGCGATTTCTGATTGTCCTCGGCCAGCGAGTTTTGCAGTCGCTGAAAATCGGTTACGCCGTTCTCGTCCAGGACCACGACCTCGCCATCGAGCAGCCCGCTCTTCAGCGGCAACTCGCCGACCGCTTCGGCGACGCTCGGAAAGCGGTCGGTCCAGTCGAGTCCGCCGCGCGTGATCAGCTGGACCTTGCCCCGCTCGATGCGAGCCAGCACGCGGTAGCCATCGAGCTTGAGCTCGTGCAGCCAATCGTCGCCGGCGGGGACGTTGACCGAGAGCGTTGCCAACTGTGGATTGAACTTCTTGGGCAGCTCGCCGACGGGCGTTTTGCGAAGGTGCGCCGCGATCGCTTGGGCTTGTTCCTTGGTCGCACCGCGGGACGATTTTCCAGAGGACTTTTTGGCGCTGACGCCATCGGCCGATGACGACTTGGCGGTGCGGCGGGCTTCGGCTTTTTCCAGCGGCTTGGCACCTTTGCGCTGGCGGACCGGTTTTTCGTTGTCGGCGATCTGCGACAGATCGCGGCCGGTGAGCACGCTCCGCGGAGCCGCTTCGAGGATGTCGTACTTTTTGCGGCTGATGGCGGCTTCGTCTTGTTTCTTGAGCAAGAGCCAGTTGTCGTCGCCGGTGCCGCGCATGCGCACGAGCGTCCACTCGCCTTGCAGCTTTTCGCCATGCAGCCTGAAGGAGAGTTTGCCGCGCTTCAAACTTGCAGCCACGTCCTCGTCGGTTTCCCAGGTCCCGCGATCCCAGACCATCACCGTCCCGCCGCCGTATTGTCCTTTGGGAATCGTCCCTTCGAAATTGGCGTAATCGATCGGGTGGTCTTCGACTTGGACGGCCAGCGACTTGACCGAAGGATCGAGGCTCGGCCCGTGCGGCACTGCCCAGCTCTTCAGAACGCCATCGAACTCCAGTCGAAAGTCGTAGTGCAAACGGCGAGCGGCATGCTTTTGAATGACGAAGCGATGGCCCGGCTTGGCCGCAGCTTGGCCACTTGGCTCGCTGGTGACGTCGAATCGGCGCTTGTGTTGGTACTCGTTGAGCGTCATGATTTTTTGCTCGCGGGTTTAACCGCGGAGGCGCGGAGAGCGCGGAGGGGGCGCTGGTTAGCTGGCGTGTTTCTTCTTCGAGCGTTTCTTGCTGGGCTTGTGGCTGCGCTTGGTTGTCTTTCGCGCGGACGCGGTCTTTGCCTTCTTGCGGGCAGCCTTCTTGCGAGCCGGATGCGCTTTGTGGCTGGCTGATTTATGGCTTGTTGGTTTGCGGCCGGTTTGTTCAACGCTGCGGCGGAGGACTTCGATGAAGTTGATCGTGGCCGGCTCTTCCGATTCCTCTTCCTCGTCTTGGTGAGCCGGTGCGACGTCGGTCTCGCCCGAGGCGATTTTGTCTTTGATCAACTTCATGACGGCATCGTGGTATTCGTCGTGGTACTCTTCCGGGCGCCACGACTCAGTCATGCCGTCGATTAGCTCCATCGCCATCTGCCGTTCTTGCCGCGAAGGATGGACTTTGTGCATCTCGGTTTCGGGAAAGTCGAAATCGTGCACGTCGCGCAGCTCTTGCTCGAACCGCAGTAGTTGCAACAGCATGGCGTCGTCATAGGGGCGGAGGGCCGCGACGTACTGGCGCGTGCGGATGACGACCTTGCACACGCCGACGCGATCCGACTCGGCCAGCGCATCGCGCAGCAGCGCATAACCCTTGGCTCCCCCTTTGCCGGGAATGAGATAGTAGGGTTTGTCGTAGTAGATCGGATCGATCTCATCGACGGCGACGAACTGCTCGACATCGATCGTCCGCGTCAGCTCGGGCGAAGCGTGTTCGAGCTCTTCGTCGCTGAGCAGCACCAAGCGGTCGCTGTCGTATTCGTAGCCTTTGACGATGCTGTTCCAGGGCACTTCTTCGCCCGTCTCGTCGTTGATGCGTTCGTAACGCACGTGGGCATCGTTACGGCTATCGATCAGCCGCAAATTCAAGTCGGCTCGCCGCTCGGCCGAGTAGAGCACGACCGGCACGTTGACCAAGCCGAAAGTAATGTTCCCCGTCCATACTGGTCGCGCCATGTGCATCTCTCCCCATGCAGTATTGCAAAGGGGATTGGAGCACGCGACGTGCCAAAGACCAGACGGAGTTTTACCGCGGAGGACGCGGAGAATTGCCCGCGCTCTCCGTGGTAGAACGGGAAAGAAGGCTACTTCTTCCGCAGCGTCATGAGGTATTCCATCAAGTTGACCAGCTCGTCGGCGGTCAGGTTCTCGTGGATGTTCTCGGGCATGAGCGACGTTTCGAGCTTCTTGAGCTGCTCGAGTTCGTCGCCGGGGATCGCTCGCTCGATGCCCTGGGCATCCTTGATGACAACCTGATCGTCCGTCCGGCTGACGAGCAAGCCGTTGATGACCTGGCCGGAGCTGGTCAGGGCGGCGTAGTTTTCATAGTTGTGGCTGATGCCGGCCGACGGATCGAGAATCGACACCAGCATGGCCTCGCGCGACAACTTGCTGCCGATTTCGCTGAGGTCCGGGCCGACGTTCTTGCCTACGCCCGAGACGATGTGGCAGTTGGCGCAGGTCCCCTTGGACTTGAACAGTTCCATGCCGAGGGCCGCGTTGCCGGTGCGCGAGACCAGCTCGCTGATCGGCGGCAGCGGCTGCTTGGCGGCGCTTTTCGGAGCCGGGAAGAGTTCGCTGGCCGCTTGGCGGATCTCGGCGTTGTTGCTGGCCCGCAGCCGCGAACCGACCAGCAAGCGCGCTCCCGAGAAGAGCGTGCCGGCCTTGGCGCGATCGAGCAACAGCTTGGCTCCGGCATCGGAGCCGGCCAGCGCTTTGGCCAGTTCGGTCTTCGCTTCGGGCAAGACCTCCGGGCTATCCAGCGCGGCATTGACCAGGCGGCCGCTCGCGTTGAGCTTGCACATGCCCAGCACGGTCGCCACGCGCGTCGCGGCGGCGACGTTGTCCTTATCCGACAACACTCCGGTCAGCTCTTTGGCTGAGCCGCGCTGCAGGAGCGTCTCGAGCGCGGCGACCGATTGCGAATCGGGCTCGGCGTCGAGCACCAGGCCGAGCAGCAGTTGGTGCTGGTTGGGCAAGCGAAGCATGCGGATGATTTTTAGTTCTTCGCTGCGATTGGTTTCGCGCTCGAGATAACGCTCGACCGCCGCCAACTGATCATCGCTTAGCGGCTTGTCGGTGCCTTCGAGTCCGATCAGGCTGGCGACGATGACCATGTCGTGGCGCTCGGGCGACAGCTTCGATGAAGCGGCCTTGGCCAGAACCGTTTGCAGGGCTGCGGTCCGATTGGCGTCGGCATGGAAATGGAGAGCCCGGAAATACTTGGGCACGTCGCGATCGCTTACCTCCGGATCGAGGATCAGGCCAGCGACCAGCGGAGCGGCTTCGGGGGCGCGCGAGCGCCAGATGATGTCGCGGGCTGCTTCGGTCTGCAACTTGCCGCCGACTTTCTTCTGGTAAGCGGCGAAGCAGTCGGGCCAGCGGCGCTCGGCGCCGATGCCCAGAGCCTCGAGGTACCAGCGGTCGTGCCCATCGTGCTGCGCAGCCAGTTCGGCCCACAGCTGCGGCATCTCGGCCGACTTGTCCAGATGCAGCGCGACGGCGAACTCGCGGCGCACGGCCGGCGAGGGATCGCGAACGAGCGTTGCATATTCGCTGCTGGGCATCTCGAGCTGCCGCGCTAAGCGAATCGCAACCATGCGCAGGTTGGGATCTTCATCCTTCATCGCCAGGGCGACCGCTTGTCGGCCGTGAGCGGGCAGTTTGCCCAGAGCCCAGATGGCGCGAGCTCGCATCCGCGGGTTGCTGTCGCTGGCCATCTTCACCAGCGGCTCGACCGCGTCTTCGCCGAAGTTCTGCAGAGCTTCGAACGCGAGGTAGCGAACCGAGTTGCACGGATTGGCCAGCGCGGCCGCGGCGCCGGCGGGGGTGCTGAAGTCGAACCTGGGCACTTCATACTTGGTGCCCGGAGGGGCGAGGCGGAACAGCCGGCCGCGCTCCATGTCTTGCATGTTGTGGCCGCCGACGCCCGGATCGTACCAGTCGGTAACAAACAGCGATCCGTCCGGCGCGACGCATACGTCAGCCGGACGGAACCAGCGATCGCGCTCGCCGGTAATCATGTTGACGATCTCGGCCCGGTAACCGGCTCCCTCGGGCGCGGCGGGATAAGCGCGAACGACGTTCGGGCCGGCATCGCAGTGGATCACTTGATTGCGAAAGACCGGTGGCAGCAGATCGCCTTCGTAGACCGTGATCCCGGTCGGCGAACCGGCGCCGGTGATCAGCATCGTCGGAACGACACCCGGATCGTTCAAGTGCCAGTGCTGCTGCGGAATCTCGGCTTCCATGTTGATCCGCTCGGTCCGCCAACCTTCGCCGGTCTTTTCGTCGACGTAGCCATAGTTGCCGTACTCCATGACGAAGTTGATCCGCGTGGCACGGTTGCCGTCGTCATCGTTATCGCTTTGCCAAAGTGCGCCGAACGAATCGACCGCCACTTCGTAGTTGTTGCGAAAGTTGTAGCCGAGCACTTCGAATTGCGAGCCGTCGAGGTTGCAGCGGAAGGGCATGCCTTGCCGGTACGGCTTGCCATCGTCGCGCACTTCATTGCCAGCCAAGTCGTGAACGATGTTGCCCTTCGCGTCGTGAACCGCGTGGCCGGTGTTGCCGAAGTTCCAGTACAGCTTGCCATCGGGACCGAAGCTGAACGAGTGCGCCGAATGGTCGTGTTGGGGATCACCCGTCTTGGTGAAGAACAGTTCTTTGCGATCGGCGACATCGTCGGCGTTGTCGTCGGTAAAGATCCAGACGTTGGGCGATGCCGATACGATGACGCGATTGCCCAGCACGCAGATGCCCATGGCCGAATCGATTTCGCGGCCCTGATAAAACACCTTTTCCTTATCCATCACCCCGTCATGGTCGGTGTCTTCGAGGATCAAGATCCGATCCCCCTCGGGGCGCTCGCCACTATGCCGGCGATAGTTGACCACTTCGCAGACCCACACGCGACCGCGGTGATCGACGTCGAGGTTGGTCAGGCTCAGCAGCTTGGGCTCGGAAGCGGCCAGAGTTGCCTGGAGCTCGGGGTGAACGGTCAGCCCGGCAACGGCGTTGTCTTTGTCGTGCTGGGCGTCGCCACCGGCGGAACCGTTGCCGGCGCTGTTGGGCGGTGCGTCGGCAATCACAACGAACTTGACCGAGGAACTCTTGCCGCCGTCTTGCTGCGTGCCGCCGACGTCCAGGCCGCAGGCGAACTTCAGCTTTTCCCAAGTGCCATCGAGTTCAAAAGCGACAACGCTGTTGGCATGCGTGCCGATTCCGTTCTCAAACGTTTTCCCGGCGACGTTCAGCGGTC
>JBQCEI010000472.1:0-5516 GCA_051960375.1 Aureliella sp.
CGAGCGAGCAGGGCGGAAAAGTCAACGTCGGAGCGGGCGAGATCTGGCGCCGCTTTCCGAAGTTCGTCATCGGCTTCGTGGCCGCCTCGCTGCTGGCCAGTGCCCTCTTTGCCAGTTCGTATTACGGCGAAATCTGGCTCGGTTCGGCGGTCGACGGAATCACCAAGCAATTGCGCGTCTGGCTCTTCGGCCTGGCGTTCGTCTGCATCGGCCTGGAAACGAACTTCCGCCAGTTGCTGCCTTACCTGCGCAGCGGCAAACCGCTGGCGCTCTATCTCTGCGGGCAAGCGCTCAATCTGGCGCTGAGTTTATTGATGGCCACGATCATGTTCGGTTGGCTGTTCCCACCCGATCGAGGAGCGCCGTGATGCCGTCGGTTGCCTTCAACACGCACGGCCGCCAGCGGTGGTTGCGAGCCGCGGTGGCCTTGGCCGCGGTGGCCGCCATCTGGCTGGTGGCTTTGCCGTGGCTAGGCCAGCAGCAGCCGATTAGGCAGCATGTCGATGCGCTGCACGAAGCGGATATTAATGCTTCGGCGATGTTCTATTCGGAGCTGGAGTGTGGGTATATGCTTCGGCATTAGTGCTTTGTCCGAGCGTACTTACTCGTGCTCGTGCTCGTAATCGTGCTCGTAATCGTGCTCGAATGGCTGCCCGATCGAGCACGAGCACGAGCACGAGTAGGAGCACGAGTAGGAGTAGGAGTACGAAAAAAGGACGATCGACTTACACGACTTCGAGGTAGTTCTTTCCGCGCAAGAGGTTGAAGCAGACGACGATTTCGTCGCCGTCGCGCCAGTACTGGCCGGCTTCGAGCGTCTTGCGAGAGTCGGCCGCGATTAGCGATTCCACTTTGTACGCGGAGTGCCAAAGGATCTTGGAGAAGGGGCGGCCTTTCAAGCGCACGGTGAAGTCGTCGCAGGCGTACGGAGCTTGGAAGGTGATCGTCTCCTTTTCCAAGCCGATCTTGGTCAGTTCTTTGGCTGCCCAGTAGCGGCCGATTTGGCTGATCTTCATCCAGCGAGCGCGATCGGCGTAGCGTTGCTCGAGCGCCATGACGACTTGTTCGAACTGCTGAAAACCTTCTTCGGAGCCGTTGCCGTACAGGCCAGGCCAGTGGCAGAGCATGATCGCCGGTTCACCGCGCTCGACCAGTTCCACCATGCGGCCGCTGGTGGCATCGCGATTGGCGTAACGTTCCCCTTCGCTCTTGCGGCTGCCATCCCAACCGCCGAACCAATCGCCAGTGCCGGCCGGAACGTTGACCGTCACGCGTGGATCTTCCGAGTCGGGCTCGCGCACTCCCTCGAGCTTCGGAGTGCATGGCTGGTCACCCTCGGAGACGTATTTGAAGTAGTGTGGCAAGTCGGTGCCATACACATCGCGGACCGCTTCAAACACGGCCAGCGGCAGCTTGTCTTTCACGCGATTGCCGAAGCCGCCCGGCGTGGTGATGCCTTCGCACGGCAAGTCGCAGTTCTTGAGAATGCGGAGCGCGTAAGCCAGGTAGCTGGCCAGTTCATCGACGCTTTTGTCTTCTTGAGGGAACGAGTTCTCCATCGTTCCTGCATTGATGTCAGCCATCGGGCGACCGGTCTTGATGTCGATCACTCGCGTGTGCGTGATCATCTCGGGATGGACGTCCCAGTTGGGCACCATCAGCTCGCGGACTAGTTTGAGACTCGCTTCGAGCTGTTTGCGCGACCAGCCGGGCAGTTCGCGATCGAGCCAGCCGACGCAAGCCGGGTAGGGGACCATGCTGAACTTGCCGCGCACGTGATGCTCGGCGCACCACTGGCCGAAGCGCCGCAGAAAATCGTCCGGGATCTCGGCCGGCCAGCTTTGCCAAGGCTTATCGTATTCGCTTCGATCAGGCCAAGCGGTTTTGAACTGCGGCATGCAGAAGCGGCCCATGTTCACCAAGCTGGTCGAATCATCGATGATGAACGACATAGGCACGCGCAGCCGCGGCAGCTCGACGGCCACGACCGCCGACGCTTCCGCCTTAGCTGGTTCGTCAGCAACGCTAATCCGAGGAACCAGATTGCCGACCGAAGCGGCGGCCAGCGCGGTTCCGGTCTGAGCGAAAAACGTTCGGCGATTTTTGCGGCGTGCAACTTCTTGAGCGGAAAAGTTCATCGCTTCGATTCCTCGTGTGGGGATGTCCGCAATTCGTTTGGCACTGCACATGCTCGTTTTTAATGCAGAGGGCGCGGAGTGTTCTCGTTTTCTCCGCGCCCTCTGCGTTAGAAAGCAGTATGTCTAAAATCTACACCATCGCTACCATCGTCATGGCACCGAGGCTGGCCCACTGGAGACCGACAGCATGCAGAATTTTGGATTCGTCCGCGTTACCGCCGCCAGCCATCCGATTGCCGTGGCCGATCCGCGCGCCAATGTCGAAGCGCTCATCAAACGACTCGAGGAATTTCACGGCAGCGACGTGATCGTCTTCGGCGAGCTGTCGCTGACCGGTTACACGTGTGGCGATCTGTTCGGCCAGGATGTTTTGCTTCGCGGCGCGCTCGATGCGCTAGCCAGCGTAGTGGCCGCGACGGCGCAGCGTCAACAATTGGTCGTCGTCGGCCTGCCGATTCGCGTTGGAGCGAGGCTCTACAACGCAGCGGCGGCGATTTCCGCCGGGCACGTTCTGGGAGTAGTGCCGAAACAATTTCTGCCGACGTATCAAGAGTTTTACGAAGCCCGCTGGTTTGCGTCGGCCGATGGCAGCGAGCCGCCGACGGTCGATCTCGGAGCACTGGGCGAGGTTCCGTTCGGCATCGATCTCTTGATCGAAGCGGGAGAACTTGTCGTCGGCATTGAGATCTGTGAAGACTTGTGGATGCCCGTGCCGCCAAGCAGTTTTCAGGCGGCTGCCGGAGCGAACCTGCTGCTGAATCTTTCGGCCAGCAACGAATTGGTCGGCAAAGCGCCGTGGCGCGAGCTGCTGGTGCGCAGCCAAGCGGGCCGCTGCATCGCCGCTTACGCTTATGCTAGTTCCGGTCCCACCGAATCGACGACCGATGTCGTCTTTGGCGGTCATTGCCTCGTCGCCGAAGCGGGCTCGGTGCTGGCCGAGTCGCAGCGTGTCGGCGCCGATGGCTGCACGTGGCTCGACCAGTCCGATGCCACCGCCGATGTCGATCTCGAGCGACTGGCTCACGATCGTCAGCTGATGGGCAGTTGGCAACTGGCGGCCAGCCGCGTGGCGGTCGAGTTTCGACGCATTCCGATGGAGCTGAAACGCATCGGACAAGGCGACCTGCGGAATGTCGCGGCCGCTCCGTTCGTCCCCGCAGCGGGCAGCGAACTCGATGCACGTTGCCAAGAGATCTTTGGCATTCAGTGCGCCGCCTTAGCCAAGCGCGTGCGGCGGCTGTCGCCCACCAGTCCGCTGAACATCGGCGTCTCGGGCGGCCTCGACAGCACACTGACACTGCTGGTAGCTGTGAAGACATGCCGCGAGCAGGGCTGGTCGCTGGAGCGCATTCACGGCGTCACGCTGCCGGGCTTCGGCACCACCAGCCGCACGCTCGAGTCGGCTCGCAAACTGATGTCGGGGCTCGGCATTGCGCAAGACGAGATCGACATCCGGCAGCTCTGCCTCGACACGTTTCGCGCCATCAACCATCACCCGTTCGGATTAAAAATCGACGGCACATCGATCGCCGACTTTCAAACGCAGCTCAATCAGTTGCCCAAAGAGCTGCGCGAAGATCTGGTCTTTGAAAACGTGCAGGCTCGCGTGCGGACCTTGCTGCTGATGAACCGCGGATTCGTGCTCGGCACCGGGGACTTGTCCGAGCAGGCGCTTGGCTGGAGCACCTACAACGGCGACCACATGTCGATGTACAACGTCAACACGTCGATCCCCAAGACGCTGGTCAAGTTTCTCGTGCAGTACGCGGCCGAACATCACTTCGAAGATCCCGTGCGAAGCGTGCTATTGGGAATCGTCGATACGCCGATTTCGCCCGAACTGCTGCCGCCGGCTGTCGACGGCACGATCGCTCAGTCGACCGAAACGTCGCTCGGCGCGTACGAGCTGCACGACTTCTTCCTGTACCACCTGCTGCGCTTCGGCTACACGCCGGCCAAAGTTCTTCACTTGGCGTCGCTGACGACGTTCCAGCGCGAGTATCCGATCGCTGAGATTCGCGACACGCTGGTGATCTTCTTGAAGCGATTCTTTGCCAATCAGTTCAAGCGTTCGTGCGTGCCCGATGGCCCGAAGGTCGGAACGATCAGCCTCTCGCCGCGCGGCGATTGGCGGATGCCTTCCGATGCCGAAGCTGCACAGTGGCTGCGAGATCTGCAGTGAGGCATGGGTCAGGCGTCAGGCTTCAGGCTTCAGGCTTCAGGCGTCAGGGAGAGGACTTGCGCAGTCGGCCGATGAGCACACGTTTCAGCTCTGGGCAGCCACGGTTACAATTCGATCCGTTCCCGTTCCGTTCGAACTCTCAAGCACAAGACAAAACATAACTATGAATTTGGCAGGCAAGACGGCAGTCGTGGTCGGCGGTGGTACTGGGATTGGCAAGGCGGTGGCGCGGGGCTTGGCCCAGGCGGGAGCGAAGGTCGTGATCGGTGGCCGCCGCGAAGAAGTGCTCAAAGAGGCTGCCGCAGGAACGAACATCCAGTGCCGCTCGCTGGATGTCGGCAATCGCCAACAAGTCGATGATTTCTTCTCTTGGAGTGAGAAACAGCTCGGACACATCGACATCATGGTCAATGCAGCCGGCATCAACATCAAGGACCGAAGCATGCAAGACCTCAAGCCCGATCAGTGGGATCGCTTGCTGAACATCAACGCCACCGGCGCTTACAACTGCATGCACGCCGCGTTGCCCGGCATGAAAGCCCGTCGCTCGGGAACGATCATCAACATCTCGTCGATAGCCGGCAAACGAGCCATCGCGCTGGGCGGCATCGCTTACTAGGCCAGCAAGTTCGCCATGACGGCTCTGGGCACGACCGTGGGCAACGAAGTGGCTCCCGACGGCATTCGCGTCACCAACGTCTATCCGGGCGAAGTCAATACGCCGATCCTCGAAGAGCGTCCGACGCCGGTCACCGAAGAACATCGCCAACGCATCCTGCAGCCCGAAGAAGTCGCCGAGCTGATCTTGAGCATCATCGCCCTGCCTGCCAAGGTGCACGTCCCCGAAGTGATCATCAAACCACTCTCGCAGCAGTGGTATTAGGAAGGCTTCAGGGGTCAGGCTTCAGGCTTCAGGCTTCAGGAGTTTGGCGTTGGGCTGGCCGGCTTGTTTCGCGCAGCGAGAAAGGTGGGTGGCCCAACGTGGGACGGCAGTCCTCTGCCGTCAGCACCCGGCAAGCTGGCCGACCTAACCACAAACCCGCCCCAAGCCGCGCAGCGGCCTAAGAGGAGAGAACGTGCCGAGTCGTCCGCTCCGCTTTTCGGCTGCGCTAAAGCTGTCTAGCCGAACTGTGGGACGGCAGTCCCTTGCCGTCAGCACCCGGCAAGCCGGCCGACCTAACCACAAACCCGCCCCA
>JBQCEI010000473.1:0-4716 GCA_051960375.1 Aureliella sp.
GCTTGCCGATCTCGGGATAGGCCTGCGTAAAGGGCAAGAGTCGTGTGCGGGCGACATCGCCGAGGCTTCCGTCGCGATAAGCGACGTCGGCATACTCGCGTTCGATCCGCTCGTATAGTTTTTTCGCTTCGGCGCGATCCTGCTCGGCATCGCTCGACTTGAGATAGGCAAGCCACTCTGCCCCTGCGTTCTTGATCCGCTCGTCATCTAGCTCGGGCGAAGCGTTGATCATGGTTTTTAGATCGGCTCGCATCACCAGGTGTTCGGCGAGCTCGAATGTCGCACAAGCCTTGCCGGCTCGGGACGGATTGGACTGGGCGCCCAGCCGCAAAAGTCGTTCATAGACCGGATAAAAGCCGCCGCTCAGGTGAGGATACAAATCCTCGGGCAGATCTTCGGGATGCGAATGAGCCAGGAGCAATTCCGCGGCTCGCACATGCGGGCCATATCCCGAGTCGCAATGGCCGATCACCCACATCGCCGCTTCTCGGCCGGTCGAGGTCGCTGGCTCAGCCTCGGCGATCTTCAGCGTGTCGTCGATAGTCGGAAGCAAGTACTCGCTGAACTCTTTGACGAGTCGAGCTGCATCGGCCTCCGACGTCACAGCCTTGACATCGCGGAGAAATTCCTGTCGTCGCTCGTCATGCTCGGCTTTGAGCTTGGTGAACTTTGCGCTTTGGACCGATGGCCCCTCGCCGACTTCGCCCCGGCGCCCGCAACCACCAAGACAAACCACAGACAGAAGAACGAACTGGATAACCCGATGCCTCAGATGAGTCGCAAACATCTTTGAGATGCCTCCTGAGATTAGCCGCAGGGCGTTAGCCCGCGGTTTGCGGGAAGAAACCGGACGCTACCGCGTGCCGGCTGATCTCTTTGCGCTTCGCGTCTTCGCGTGAGTAAAAACGGGTCTCACGCGAAGACGCGAAGAAATCCACTATGAAGTGCTTATCCGCGAGCGACTTGCGACATGACGAAGATCATTTCGCGGGCGATCTGTCGGCTGCGCTCGTCGTAGGTTGCCGCTTCCTCTGCGGTACCGTCGGAGGCTTTCGGGTCGTCGTAGGTCACTGCCAATCGCAGCTCGGCTCCTTGGACCGTCGGGCACGCCGCGTCGGCGCTCGAGCAGGTCATGATCGCCGCAAACTGCTCGGTTGGATTGGGCGGCTCGGCCAGCGTCTTGGAAAAGCAAACGAGCGGCTCGAGGTTGCTCGCCATTGCGACGACATACTTCGGGTTGGAAGATGGATCATCGGTAGAGGTTTTCAGACCCGCTCGCTTGAGGGCAGCGACCGTGCGGCTGTTCATCGCTGTCGCTTCGGTCCCGCCCGAGTAGGTTTTCACGTTGTCCAGACCGAAGTGGGCGGCGCCGACTTGCGCCCAAACTTGCGCAAAGTGACTGCGGCGCGAGTTGTGCGTGCAGACGAACAGCAGCCGGACCGGTTTCCCTGCGGCGCGGTGGTCGGCGATGTACTGCGAGAGCTTCCGCAACTGCTCGCGGCGCTCGGCCGGGATCTGGTCGACTTCGGCGAGTCGCTGTTGGACGTAGCGTTCGACTTCCGGGTACAGGCGTTCGGCGGCGGGGGCGTGAATGGTCAAGGCGAAAACGGCTCCGAGGGTAAACAGAATCTTGCGTAGAGGCATCAGCATGCGTCCCGAGGGAGAACAGCGTTGGAATCAGAGGTGCGGACATTATACCTGCTCAGTTTTTACCGCGGAGGCCGCGGAGGGCGCGGAGAGGGAATGGGGGTACAATCTGGGTTTTCGAATTCCTCGATGATCGATGACGCTTATGACCGGCTGCGGTGAACTGCTAACGATGAATCCTAAGTGCAATCGCAGCGGCTCTTCGCTGGGGCTGGTGGTCTGTGCCGCGGCGGTGGTGTTCGCTGCGCTGATCGGGCTGCTGGTCTTCGGCGGTCGCGGCAGCGCATCGAGCTCTGATGCCAAGCCGCATCTGCTCATCATGGCGGCAGCCGGTCTGCGCGAGCCGATGGAACAGATCGCTGCCGAGTACGAGCGCGAGCATGGCGTGCGCATCGACCTCCAGTTCGGCGGCTCGAATTCTTTGCTCAACCAATTGCAAATCGACCGGATCAGCGCGCCGGATCTGTTTCTAGCTGCGGACCAGTCGTACACGCTTCTGGCTGTGGAAAAAGGTTTGGCCAAAGAGACGCTGCCCGTGGCCACTCAGCGGCCGGTGGTGATTGTCCGTAAGGACTCACCAGTCAAGATCGCTACGCTCGACGATCTGTTCACCGAGCGGCTGCGGCTGTCGATCGCCGATCCCGATCAAGCAGCCATTGGCAGGACCGTCAAAGCAGCGCTCCTCGCAATCTCCGACGAGCATTGGAATAGGCTCGAGCAGCAAGTCGCTCGTTGGGGCGTTTTCAAGCCGACGGTGAACGATGTCGCCGGCGATGTTCAAATCGGTGCGGTCGATGCAGGCATCGTATGGGATACCACCGTCTCCTCGCCCGCATATCAAAAGACCTTGAACGTGATTCAACTGCCCGAGCTGTCGAACCGTTCCGAGCAAGTGACGCTGGCTCTGCTGCTCGCATCGAAACAACCCGATGAGGCACGGAAGTTCGCGCGGTACCTGACCGACTCCGAGCGCGGACTGCGAATCTTTCGCGAGCATGGCTTCGGCCCAGTGCCAGTTGCAAACGATGCCAGCGTCCGGCGCGAAAACCATGATGCGTCAGCCGCACGTCCAACGGCTCACGACGAAGATGGATCGCAATGAGCGAAGCCCCTTCCCAGCCGGCCGAGCCCGCTCAGGCGACGCAAACCGTTGCTGATGCAGGGAGCGACAGCGCGCTGCGCAATCGCCGCTTGACGCTCTTCAACGCGGGCTTCGTTCTCTCGCTGGCCGCCCTGGGTGGCACGTATGTCGTATTGATCGTGGCGATGCTCACGGCCGACGTGGCGTATATGCTGACGCATTCGTGGTCGCGAGCCGAAGCGGCGCCTCATTTCTGGTCGGCACTGCTTTCGGAAAACCCGGTGGCTGTCGCTCTGCGCGATCCAAGGATCCGCTATTCGATTTGGCTGAGCTTGATCTCGTGCTCGCTGGCAGCGATCCTCAGCTCGCTGGTCGCAGTGCCGCTGGGCTACTTGCTGTCGCGGTTTCATTTCGCCGGCCGGCGGTTGCTCGATTCGATCCTCGACATTCCCATCGTGTTGCCGCCGCTGGTCGTGGGCCTCAGCCTGCTGATTCTGTTTCAGTTTCCTCCGTTTGCGTGGATCGCGCGGAGCGTCGTTTACCAAGTGCCTGCGGTCATCCTGGCGCAGTGGGCCGTGGCTTGTTCGTATGCCGTGCGCACGATGAAGATGACGTTCGATCAGATCAATCCCAGGTGCGAGCAGGTGGCCGTCTCGCTCGGCTGCACAGGGTTCCAAGCGTTCGCGCAGGTGGCTTTCCCGGAAGCCAAATCGGGATTGATCACGGCCTTCACGTTGGCTTGGGCTCGGTCGCTCGGCGAGTTCGGACCGCTGCTGATCTTCGCCGGGGCGACCCGGATGAAGACTGAAGTGCTCTCGACGAGCGTCTTTCTGGAGATGAATGTCGGCAACATCGAAGGAGCGGTGGCGGTATCGTTACTGATGGTGTGCGCTTCGATCGTCGTCATGCTGGTCATGCGCTGGAACGGCGCCCATTCACCGTTCAATGCGCACGACCTAAGCAATACCGAACAGAGCGGGCGAGGTTCGATCGAATCAGGACCATCGCCATGATCGCCTTGAGCGACGTTTCAATTCGCAGCGGCAGCTTCTCGCTGAGCGGCATCAGCCTCGTGATCCCCACCGGGAATTACGGGATTTTGATGGGGCGGACCGGGGCTGGAAAAACGACGCTGCTCGAAGCGATCATCGGCCTGAAGCCTGTTTCCAGCGGTAGCATTCGTTTGTGCGGCCGCGACGTGACGCGGCAGAACCCGGCCCTGCGCGGCATCGGCTACGTTCCGCAAGACGGAGCTCTCTTCTCGCACCTGACCGTCGCCCAGCATCTGGCTTTTGCACTGAAGATTCGCAAGGCGGACCGCAGCGCGATCGCTCAGCGCGTCGCCGAACTGGCCGAGATGCTCGGCATCGAACACTTGCTCCGGCGCACGCCCGCGGGGCTCAGCGGCGGCGAGCGACAGCGCGTGGCGCTCGGGCGAGCCTTGTCGTTCCGTCCGGCGATTCTGTGCCTCGACGAACCGCTCAGCGCGCTCGACTGGCAAACCAGCGAGCAGATGTGCCAGTTGCTCGCGACCATCAAACGCCTCACCGGCGTAACGACGATTCACGTCACGCACAACGAAGGCGAAGCGATGCGCCTGGCGGATAATCTGTTCCGTCTGGAGGATGGACAGGTGACGCAGTCGAAATAAGTGGATGCGTTTTTTAACGCAGAGGCGCAGAGATAAAGACGCAGAGAACGCGGGGAAATTCTCCGCGCTCTCCGCGTCTCCGCGGTAAAAAAGAAGCAGCGGCGAGAAAGAAAAACGAGAAGGTGGAGCGATGGCTGGAGTGGCGGGAATTGTTTTATCGCTGTTGCTGCTGATCTATCTCGCGTATCGCGATGTCAGCGTGCTGGTGCTCGCTCCGCTGTGTGCGCTGGTGGCGGTGTATCTGGATGGCGATCTGCCGGTGCTCGCTTCCTACACGCAGATCTTCATGGCGAGCGTCGGCCAGTTCGTCAAAGATTTCTTTCCGTTGTTTCTGCTG
>JBQCEI010000474.1:0-2425 GCA_051960375.1 Aureliella sp.
CGTGGGGTAGACAAGATGAGTCGGTCGGTGCTTTTTTATTTTAGCGCCCCGCGCCCGGTTTGGGGGAGCGGGGCCGGGGGTGAGGGGTCTTCAGAAGCAGCGTTAAATCGTTCGCGCGCACCAACAACCGAATGCCCGTGACTCGTGAATGGCTATTTCGAAGATGTGTTGGCTAACATGGACTCGCGTCCCAGGCTATCGCATTCCGTCGCTTCGCGACTCGGAACAGCCCATCTCGGACTGAGGAAACCTCATGAAAGTCATCTCCGATCCCCACGCTGCCTACGCGCAGATCAGTCACTGGCGACGCGAGGGACTGGCGGTTGGCCTGGTGCCGACGATGGGAGCGCTGCATGCCGGGCATATCAGCCTGGTGAACGAAGCGCGGGCTTACTGCGGCGTCGTGGCGGTATCGATCTTCGTCAATCCGACTCAGTTCGGCCCGAACGAGGACTTCACGCGATATCCGCGGACGCTCGAGAGCGACCTCGAACGACTCCGTGAGGCCAAGGCCGATTTGGTGTTCACGCCGTCGGCAACCGACATCTACCCGCTTGGCAGTACGACGTACATCGATCCACCCCAGGTGAGCCAGCCGCTCGAGGGCGAGTTTCGTCCGGGGCATTTTCGCGGCGTGGCGACGGTCGTTTTAAAACTCTTCCATCTGCTACCTGCCTCGGTCGCCTACTTCGGCCAGAAAGATTTCCAGCAGTGCCTGGTCGTCCAGCGGATGGTCGAAGATCTCAACGTGCCGATCCGCATTCAAGTCTGTCCGACGCTGCGCGAAGCCGATGGGCTGGCGATGAGCAGTCGCAATCGGTACCTAAGCGAATCGCAGCGGCGCACGGCGCTCTGTTTGTGGAAAGCCTTGCAGTACGCCAAGAGCCAGTACGAAGCGGGCAAGGAAAGCGTCGGCGCCATCGAGCAGGAAATGCACGCAATCCTGCTGAGCGAAGGAGCCGACCGAATCGACTATGCAAGAATCGTCGATCGTGAGACACTTGAGGGGCTGGAGGTCGCGGACCGTCCAGCGGTTGCCCTCATCGCCGTCCATGTTGGGACGACGCGTCTGATCGACAATCTCTTGCTGGAGCCGGTGCGTGCGTAGTACTCTGTTTTTCATTCCCCACGAGCTGCTGGGCGTGCCGCTGCTGGGCATCGGCTGGTTGCTGTTAGCGCTCGTGATCGGATTCATCGCCTGGGCTCTTTGGCTGCGTCGCCATGGCGAACCGATCAGTGAAATTCTGGCCGGCGCGCCGGTGTGGCTGATCGCGGCGGGACTGGTCGTCTTCGTATTGCCGCAGATCGAAGCCCGGTGGCCCGACGGACAACCAATCGGGTTGCCGGTCCGCGGCTATGGCGTCATGGTGTTGCTGGGCCTGTTCTCAGGGATCGGCATCACCGTGTGGCGCGGCCGGCAAGTGGGCGTCTCGCCCGACATGATCGTCTCGCTCGGCTTCTGGATGATGGTCGGCGGCGTGCTCGGAGCACGTCTCTTTTTTGTCGTGCAGTACTGGAACGAATATGCCGTGTTGCCGCTCGGCCAGCGCATCGTCGCCGTCTTGAAGCTGACTGAAGGCGGCTTGGTGATCTATGGCGGCATGATTGGCGGCGCGATTGCCGGAGCGATCTTCTGTCGCCGCTTTCGTCAGCCGATCTTGGCATTTGCCGATCTGATCGCGCCGGGCTTTTTGATCGGCCTGGCCTTCGGCCGCATCGGCTGCTTGCTCAACGGTTGCTGCTTCGGCGGCGTCTGCACCGCCGAGCTGCCTGCGATTCGCTTTCCCCAAGGCAGCCCGCCGTACGTTCGCCAGCTGGAAAACGGTCAACTCTTGGGTTTGAAAGTGAAAGGGGACCACGCTCGCGATTCGTCGATCGTCGCTGTCGAGCCCGGTTCGATCGCTGAGAAGGAACTCGGCGCGCAGCCGGGGATGCGTTATTCCGAGCGGCATGTCACTTTGCCACCGATGCAGGATGTCGACGATCCGGCCCGCACGCCGGCCGTCGACGCCAACATCACGGTCGACCATCGAAGCGTCGAGCTCACGCCCAGCCAGCTGCCCGGTTGGAGTTTGCCGGTGCATCCGTCGCAAATTTACTCGTCGATCGACGCGCTGTTGCTGTGCTTGTTGATCTTGGCTTTCCAGCCTTGGGTGCCGCACGACGGCCAGGCGTTTTTGCTGGCGGTGCTATTGCATTCGGTCTCGCGGTTTACGCTCGAACTGATCCGCAGCGACGAAGGGGGGCAGTTCGGCACTTCGCTAACGATCGCCCAGTGGATCTCGATCGTCGCCGGCGGCCTGGCAATCATTGCCCTCATCGCCATGAGCCGAACGCGGCCGCAGCGCGCCTGGGCCTGGCCGGCAGTTTAGACAGGCTTCAGGCTTCAGGCTTCAGGCTAAAGGCTAAAGGCGATTGCGATCGC
>JBQCEI010000475.1:0-2834 GCA_051960375.1 Aureliella sp.
AGGGCTCGCTTTTGATCGGGGAGCGAATAGTTGAAACCCAGCTTTTGCAGGAAGCTATCCTTGGAGCTGATCGCCAGCACTTCCATCACGCCGCGCTCGCGGGCCAGTTCCACACAGCGGCGCACCAGCTCGCTGCCGATGCCGTGCCCCTGGTACTTCGCATCGACCGCCAAACATTGAATCTCAGCGAGCTTCCGCGAATAGATCTCGACCGCCGAAAAACCAACTACCCGCCCGTCGGCTTCCGCTAAAAAGCCGCTCGGCACCAGCGACTGCATCTCGGCGCGCGTGCGTCGCAGCAGCTTCCGCTCGCTGACAAACGGACGCAGCAGCTCGATCACCCCCGGCACATCGTCCACCGTAGCTCGGCGAAAGTGAATCTGCTCGGTCGCTGACGCGACATCGGTTTGATTCGAATTATCCATCATCTTCTGCTCTTCTCTGCGATGCGCTGAGGCGGAGCTCGATGCGGACGCGTCCGCCGTGTCGCTGGCGACCGCGTAATGCCGGAAAAACTTTTCAAACGTGTCGACGCCGCGCTCCAGTTCCTCCAGTGCGATCCACTCGTCGGGGCGGTGGGCCTGTTCGATGCTCCCCGGCCCGATGACGATCAGGTCCTTCAGTCGCGTGAACCAGCAGCCGTCGGTCGCGTAGCTCACAGTCCCCGGCGCCTTGGCTCCGGTCAGCCTTAGAGCCGATTGCACGAACGGCCGGTCGGCCGGAGTAAACACTGGCGGCATTTTTGATACCGTATCGGCTTCCAGCCCCATTTTTTCGGCGGTCGCTCGCATTTCATCCGCTAGCTCTTCCCATGGAACGCCGGGCATCGGACGAATAAAAATCTGGCACGTCGCCAAACCGACCGTGACGTTCGAGGCTGCTGGACGGTTCTGGATCACCAGGTTCATCGACAGCGTTGGCGGGTCGAAACTGGGATTCTGCAAAGCGGGATCGGTCGCACACCGCTGCTGAACCTGTTTGGCATAGGCGAGGAAATCGATCAGTTGCCAGTTGGCGTTCAGTCCATCGGCGGTGCTGCTGTGAGCGGTGCGGCCGCGACTGGTGACCAGCAAATTGCAGCCACCCTTGTGCGAGTTGACGACTCGCAGCTCGGTCGGTTCGCCGATGATGCCAACCGTTCCGCCGGCCACCATCTCGTCAAACAACCGCGACTGCTGCGAGACCAGCTTCGCCCCGTGCATTCCGTGCTCTTCATCGGAAGTCGCTACGAAATAAATCGGCGCCGTTTGCTGCCGGGGGTCGATGCGCGCGATCGCCGCCAGGGCGGCTGCCGCCGAGCCCTTCATATCGCAGGCGCCGCGTCCCCACAGCCGTCCACCGCTGATCGCACCCGAAAACGGCCCACCGGCGGCTGCGTTCCAGTCGTCGACCGGGACGACATCGTTGTGGCAAAAATAAGCGATGCCGCCGCGTCCGGGTCCTCGCTTGGCAACGAGCGAAACTTTGCGCTCGCCGGCCGGATCGGTCATTTCGAGTTCTTCAATCTCAAATCCCAATTGCTCCAGCCAGGAGCGCATCACACTGGCGACCGGCGCGTTGCTATAACTGCTCACCGAATTGATCGCGATCATCTGCTGAGCAAGTTGTACGGCATCCATCGAAAGAGTTATCCGGCTAGTGGGATGGTCCATGTTGAAAATGTCTTGGGCGTGCTAAGTTGAACCGACAGAATTGCACGCCGTTTTTTACCGCCGAGACGCGGAGATGCGGTGCTTATTGTCCAGTCTCGAGCGA
The DNA here is from genome assembly GCA_051960375.1 of Aureliella sp. Taxonomy (GTDB): domain Bacteria; phylum Planctomycetota; class Planctomycetia; order Pirellulales; family Pirellulaceae; genus Aureliella. The sequence continues at coordinate 1,756 of JBQCEI010000475.1, forward strand.
GCCTGTCAAAGGCGCCTAGGGAGCTTCACTCAAGGCGATGATTCCTGATATTCAGCGCACCATCGTTGCTCTTGGCAGCGGAGCGAGGCCGGCGCGGCGAGCGATCGTGCGGCTCACCGGGCCCGATACGCGCTACGTCCTCGCGAAGTTGCTCGGCCTGCCGAGCGATGAAGGATTCTTGGCAAGCCGTCGGCTGTGCACGAGTGCAGTGACGTGCCCGCTGCCCGAGATCGGCCGCAGCTTGCCGGTGCGCGTGGTGTACTGGCCCGACATGCACAGCTACACCGGACAACCGTCCGCGGAGCTGCACCTGATCGGCTGCGTGCCGCTCGCCGAAGCGATCATCGCTCGATGCTGCGACCTCGGAGCCGATGCGGCGGAGCGCGGCGAATTTACGCTGCGCGCCTTTCTCGCTGGCAAGCTCGACTTGGCTCAAGCCGAAGCGGTGCTCGGCGTAATTGAAGCCGACTCCCAACAAACCTTGCGAACAGCCCTCACGCAGCTCGGCGGCAACCTCGCTCCCGCGGTCGCGCCGCTGCGAGCGACCGTGATCCACATCGTCGCCGAACTCGAAGCCGCACTCGACTTTGTCGATGAAGACATCGAGTTCATCACCCGCGAGAGCGTCATCGCTCAGCTCGAGCAGGTGCGAGCTGCGCTGACCGATTTCAGCCAGCGGCTAGTGACGCGTTCGACGACCGACATCGTGCCGCGAGCCGCGTTGGTGGGACTGCCGAACTCCGGAAAAAGTTCGCTCTTCAATGCGCTGTGCGGAGCCGAGCTGGCGATCGTTGCCTACATTCCAGGCACGACGCGCGATTATCTCGAGCGTCGCATCAGCGCCGACGGGGCCGAGGTCGATCTGGTCGACACGGCCGGTTGGGAAGAGCTCGAAGGCGACTCTCCGCGAGCTCAGGCACAACAGAAATTGCTCGATTGCATCGCGGCGGCCGACCTCTGCATCTTGTGCATCGACGGCAGCCAGCCGTTCGATGTGGCAGAGCTCGATCGCATCCTTTCCTATATCGAAGCAGGGCCGCGTCAGTGGTTGCTCGTTGCCACCAAGCAAGACTTGGTGG
>JBQCEI010000476.1:0-3855 GCA_051960375.1 Aureliella sp.
ATCGACAGCTACGCGCCGGTGCTGACCGAAGAAATTGAAAAGCGGCATTTCGATTTCCATGAGACGACGATCAGCGGCGTCGCGGAACAAAAGCCGCTGTGGCGCCGCGGGGTCGAAGCGACCAACAGCGTCGTGGGCGAACTGGTCGGCAAGCTGTACGTCGAAAAGCATTTTTCGCCCGCCGCCAAGGCGCGCATGCTCGAGCTGGTCGACAACCTCAAAGTCGCTGCCCGTAAACGGATCGATCAGCTTGAATGGATGAGCCCGGCGACCAAGCGCCAAGCCCATGAAAAGCTTTCCAAATTCTCGACCAAGATTGGCTATCCCGACAAGTGGAAGGACTATACCAAGCTGACGATCGAGCCGGACGATATCGTTGGCAACTATCGCCGTTCGTCGCAGTTCGAATTCGGCCGCGATCTGGACAAGCTCGGCGAACCGATCGACCGCACCGAATGGCACATGACGCCGCAGACGATCAATGCGTACTACAACCCGCTGATGAACGAGATCGTTTTCCCGGCCGCCATCTTGCAACCTCCCTTCTTCAACATGGAGGCCGATGATGCGGTCAACTACGGCGGCATCGGCGCAGTGATCGGCCACGAACTGAGCCATGGCTTCGACGACAAAGGAAGCCAGTACGACGGCGACGGCAACCTGCGCAACTGGTGGACCGAAGAAGACCGCACCGAGTTCGAGCGCCGCGCCAACCAGCTGGTCAAGCAGTACAACCAGTACAAGCCCTTTGAAGACATGAACGTCAACGGCGAATTGACGCTGGGCGAAAACATCGGCGACCTGGGTGGTTTGAATTTTGCCTACTCGGCATATCAAGCTTCGCTCAAAGGCCAAGAAGCTCCGACGATCGACGGACTGAGCGGCGACGAGCGGTTCTTCCTCGGCTGGGGTCAGATCTGGCGACGACTGTATCGCGAGCCCGAGCTGCGCCGCCGTCTGCTCAGCGACCCTCACTCGCCCAGCCGCTACCGCGTCAACGGCATCGTCTCCAACATGGACGCCTTCTACAAAGCCTTCCCGATCAAAGAGAACGAACCGATGTACATTGCGCCTGACAAACGCGTGCGCATCTGGTAATTCTCGGGATGAGCTCCTCCGCGCTCTCCGCGTCTCCGCGGTAAAAAAACGAGCGCGGCAGACTGCGACAACCTGGCAAACTGTTCCTGCGAGAGGGATTAGACCGGCGACTAATCCCCTCGCCAGCCGATAATCCAACAGTCGCTTGCTCTCATAGCGCTTGTTGGAAGGTTGGAACATTCGATGAAGTCTTCGCCCGCGACTTCAGCCGAGCTCGAGGCGATCAGTCGCCGATCCGCGCTAGCTCGGATCACAGCAGCCAGCATTTCGCTTCCGCTAGCCGGGGCCGGAGTCGCTAGCACTCAGGCTGCAGCGCCGGCTCAGTTGGCCGAGCGGGTGACGCGCTATACGACCGGCGCGTCGATCTACAAGGAACGAGCGGCGGCCGATTACCGGGCCAACATGGCTCGCTTCGGCGGGCGTCTCTCTTGCCCGATCGACGGTTTGCGGAGCGCGCCGGCCCGCGGCGTGCCCTGGCAGTTCGATGTGCTGATCATTGGCTCGGGCTACGGCGCTTCGATCACCGCTGCCAGGCTCGCCCAGCGCATGCAGCCAGGAACACGGCTGGCCATCGTCGAGCGTGGCCGCGAGTGGATGCCTGGCACGTTTCCCGACACCGTCCAGGACATGACCCAAGCCTCGCGCCATCGGCTGTTTGTGCAAAAGGACGAAGTCCGCAATCCACTGGGGCTCTATAACGTTCGTCAGTTTGATGAGATCAGCATCTTGAGCGGCTCGGGGCTCGGGGGCTCGTCGCTGATCAACGCCAGCGTCGCCATTCGTCCCGACGTCGAAGTGTTTCAGCAGCCGGTTTGGCCGGCGCCGCTCCGTGACCGAATGTTTCTCGATCCGTATTACGATTTAGCCGAATGGGAGCTAGGAGCGGTACGCGAGCCGATCGACTGGACCGACAAGATGCGTGCCCAGCGACTGGCCGCCGAGCGACTGCGCGACTGCGGCGCTCATTTCGAAGCCGCCGCACTGGCGGTGACGCGCGGACCGGCCGGCTGCGAGCTCCCGCTGCTCAACCGCCAAGGTTTGCGGCAGCGTGCTTGCATCGACTGCGGCGACTGCTTGACCGGTTGCAATGTCGGCGCGAAAAACACGCTGGCCGTCAACTATCTGCCGCTGGCCAGCAGCGCCGGAGCGGAGATCTATACGCAGACCGATGTGCATCACATCGACAAGTGCATGGGCTACTATCGCGTGCATGCCCGGCACTTTCCAGCCGACGGCCTCTCTCCCCGCGACGCGATTCCGCTGGAGCTGACCGCACGCGTCGTGATCGTGGCTGCGGGCAGCTTCGGCTCGACGGAAATCCTGCTGCGTTCGGCTTGCAGTTCACTCTCACTATCTTGTCAGTTGGGCAAGCGCTGGACTGGCAACGGCGATGCGCTAGGCTTCATTCACCGCACGCAGCATCGGACGGGCGTCGCTGGCTTTGGAGCTTATGAAACCGGCTCGCCGCGCGTCGGCCCAACGGTTCAGACCAACATCACTTACCCCGCGCGGCCCGAGCTTGCCTATCGCGTGCTCGTGCAAGACGGCGCGGCGACTCGGGCTTATGTCAACGCGCTATCGATCCTCATGCGGGATATCGATTTGGATCACACGCAAGTCTTGCTGGGCATGGGTCACGACGGCGCGGAAGGGAAGATCACGCTGGAAGACGACATCGCCCGGCTCGATTGGCCAGGCCTTACCAAGAGCCGCTATCGCGAGCTGATCCGCAACGAGTTTCGCAGAATCGCCGGAGCGCACGGAGGCGAGTATCGTTTCTTGCGAGTCTTCGGTGACAGGATGATCTCAGTCCATCCGCTCGGCGGCTGTGCGATGGGCGATGGCCCTGATCAGGGTGTGGTCAATCACAAAGGGCAAGTGTTCGACGCAGCCGCCGGCGGCGACATCGATGCAGCCATCGGCCAGCCGCGAGTCCACTCGGGACTGTATGTATGCGATGGCGCGGTGATGCCCACGTCGATCGCTTGCAACCCGCTGTTGACCATTTCGGCCATCGCCGAACGAACCGCCGAGATGATCGCCCTCGAGCCCGAGTACCGCGATCTCTTCCAACCGATCGCCGCGTAAACGGGTCTCTCTCCGCGCTCTCCGCGTCTCCGCGGTTAAAAACGGCCTTACGTCGCCACCTTGGCGGGCGGCGGCAAGAAGAGCGTCCGCTGCAACTTCAACAGCTTGTCCCACTCGGCTTTGGAAAGCCGCTGATGGCGATCCGAGCCGTCGGGCAATCGCCACAACGAGCTATCGACGAACAGCGAGCCGGGAGACGACAATTGCAGCCCCGTCGCCAATCGCTTCAGCAATCGTCGCTCGGCTCCGGTCAGATCATGCGCACGACAAAGATCGCGAAAGATTGCGTTATGGTCGTCGGCCGACGCGCCTTGGCGATAGCGGGCGAGGAAATACAGCCCACAGATCAGCGCCGTGAAAACAAGCGACAGCACCAGTCCGAATCCGAGGACGACCGCTTGCGCGCCTTGGTTCGAAGCCGCCAGAAGCCACGGCTCGGGTGCAGCGAAGCGGAAGCTGGTCGCCAGCAATTCGCTGAAGCAAATTAAGAGCGTGTTCATGGCGTCGATCGCTGAGGCAGGAAGGCTGAAGCGGAGGCGTTGAACGCGGACGCGGCCGAGGTCGAGCGACGTTTGCGCTGCGCGCGACGCAGGGCTCGCATGGCCGCGTCTTGCACATCGGTTGTCGCATCGCCCAGCAAGCTAGGCAACATGGCGACCAGCTCGGGCG
>JBQCEI010000477.1:0-4340 GCA_051960375.1 Aureliella sp.
CGGAGGATGCTCCGCGCTCTCCGCGCCTCCGCGGTAAAAAACGAGCATTGGCAAGTAAGTGAATTTCCATTGAGGCATGAACGATGCGGCTTTCAAATCGATGCACTGCAACTGTTGCGTGGGTGTGCGCAGTTGGAATGATGCTGGCGGCGGTGGCTGACGAAGGCATGTATCCGATCAGTTCGATCGGGCAGTTGGATTTGAATCGCAAGGGGCTGGCGATTGCGCCCGAGGAGATCTTCAATCCCAACGAGACTTGCCTGGTCGACGGGATCTGCCGTGTCAACGGCTGCACCGGCTCGTTCGTGTCGCCCAGCGGTTTGATCATCACCAATCACCACTGCGCGTATGGCGCTCTGCAAAGCGCCAGCACCCCGCAGCGCGATTATCTGGCCGATGGCTTCCAGGCCCACACTCGCGCCGAGGAAGTGATCGCCAAAGGCTACACCGTTCGCATCACCGAATCGTATTCGGATGTGTCTCAGCAAGTGCTGAGCGTTGTAACGCCGGAGATGAGTTTTCTCGAACGCACGAAAGCGATCGAGCGGCGATGCAAAGAGCTCGAAAAGCAAGCCGAGGTGGCAGCGCCGGGCAAGCGCGCCGAAGTGGCCGAAATGTTCGCGGGCAAGACCTACGTGTTGTTCCTCTACACGTATTTGAAAGACGTGCGGCTGGTGTTCGCACCTCCCGCGTCGATCGGCAACTTCGGCGGCGAGGTCGATAACTGGGAATGGCCGCGGCACACGGGCGACTTTTCTTTCTTGCGAGCCTACACCGCGCCCGACGGCTCGAGCGCTGACTATTCGCCGAACAACGTTCCGTATCGTCCGAAGCGATTCATTCAAGTTGCCAGCCAAGGAGTCGACGAAGGGGACTTTGTATTTTTGCTCGGCTATCCAGGCACCACTTCGCGGCACAAGACCGCCAGCTTCCTGCGCTACGAACAAGACGTACGGCTACCGTTCATCGTCGAACTTTACAACTGGCAGATCGCGACGATGGAAGCGGCAGGCCGCGATGATCGAGCCGTTGCGATCAAGCTGGCGGCTCGCATGCGGGGCCTGGCCAACGTCGAGAAGCGGTCGCGCGGTCAGTTGAAAGGGCTCCGCCGCGCGGCGATCGTCGCCCAACGCCAGCGCGAAGAGGCCGACTTGATGAAGTTCATTCGCTCCGATCGCGAGCGCAACGCGCGCTACGGCTCGGTGCTGGCCGAGATCGATTCGGTATACCAGAGCATGACCGATGCGGCGGCTTACGAACTGACGCTCGATCACTTGCACTCGGCCAGTCGCTCGCTGGCCATCGCGTTCGTGCTGTTCGATGCCGCTTCGGAGCGATTGAAAGACGATCTCGAGCGCGAAGATGCATACATGGATCGCAACTTTGACCAGACGATCAAGTCGCTGATGTTGGTCGTCGATGATCTGCATCTGCCAACCGACAAGATCATGCTCGGCGGCATGCTCGAGCGACTGTCGAGGATTGAGAAGGCTCGACAACTTCCACCGCTGGCGGCCGTCTTATCATCGCCCGACAAGTTGAAGACAGTCGACCAGTGGCTTGATAAGACGCGGCTGGGTGAACCCGAGTTCGTCCAGCAATGTTTAGAGATGTCGCCCGATCAGTTGCTTCAGACCGATGATCCCTTGCTCAAGTTCATCGCCGAGCTCTATCCGACTTACTTGGAGCTGAGGCAGCTGGATAAGGCACGCTCCGGTCAGCTCGACAAGTCCTACGGCCAGCTGGTCGAGATCAAGCAGCAGTTTCTCAGCCGCGACTTTGTGCCCGACGCCAACGGAACGCTGCGGCTGACTTACGGACGCATCCGCGGGTACTCGCCCGAGGATGGCGTCGTGAAGACGCCGATCACCACTTTGAAAGGTGTCATCGATAAAGCGACCGGCCAAGAACCATTTGTGTTGCCCGAGCGCGTTCGCCAGTTGTACGAAGCCAAAGACTTCGGCCGGTTTGTGCATCCGCGGCTCGGCCAGGTCCCGGTGGCGATTCTCTACGACACCGACACGACCGGAGGCAATTCCGGCAGCCCGGTCATGAACGCCAAGGGACAGCTAGTCGGCGTCAACTTCGACCGAGCCTTCGAAGCGACGATCAACGATTTCGCCTGGAACGAAAGCTACAGCCGCTCGATCGGCGTCGACATCCGTTATTGCTTGTGGCTGACCAGCAAGGTTTATGGCGCGGGTCACTTGCTCGAGGAGATGGGAGTGGCTGCTGAGTAGTGCGGTACGCTCCTTGATTTTTACCGCGGAGGCGCGGAGAGCGCGGAGTTTCATTTGATTCCAACGGAGGTCCATCATGCGCAACTGCTTTGCTTACTTGCTCGCGATCGCAACCGTTTGGCTATCCACTTCCGCATCGGCCGACGAGCCGCAGGTTGAATGGACGCAGGTCACGGCGGCGGCTGGCTGGCAACCTCGCGACTCGCAAGGCGAAGTGGTCTTCAACGATCGCATGTGGGTTTTCGGCGGCTGGTTCAATTCGTACGCCGAACCGCCGCGCGATGTGTGGAGTTCCTCCGACGGCCGCCAGTGGACCGAAGTTACCGCCGCAGCGCCTTGGCTGCATAGCGATCTGCCGATGACGCTCGCCTTCAACAATCGCATGTGGATGATGGGAGGCTGGTACAAGGGGCGCTTGCCGGGTCACTCGGCCAGCAACCAGGTCTGGTCATCGACCGATGGAGCCGAGTGGCAACGAGTCGCCGAGTCGGCCGCCTGGTCGCCGCGGATCGCTGCGGCGCTGGTCGAGTTCCAAGGCAAGATGGTGCTTATGGGCGGCACCGAAGACTATTACTTCGGCGATGATTCGAGCCTCAAGAACGACGTCTGGATATCGTCAGACGGTAAAGAATGGAAGCTGGCTGTCGAGCATGCCGAGTGGTCGCCGCGAGCCTATCATCAGGCGGTGGTCCTCGGCGACAAGATCTATCTCTTCGGCGGCGGCAACTACGTTCCTCATTACCAAGCCAAGAACGATGTCTGGTGTTCCGACGACGGCGTTCACTGGACTCGCGTCACCGAGTCGGCTCCGTGGCATCCGCGGCTGTGGTTTTCTTCGGCGGTCTATCGAGATCAGATGTGGGTCCTTGGCGGCTGGTCGAATGAACCTTCGCGCAACTGGGGCGACGTCTGGTACTCGGCCGACGGCAAGGATTGGAAGCAACTGGCCGCGAAGACAGTTTGGAAAGAACGCCACGAACTCTCGGCGTTCGTCTTCCAAGACAAACTCTGGATCGCCGGCGGTCATGCCCAGCCGCTCAGCAGCGAAGTATGGTCGCTCTCGCTGCCGAAAGATTTTGGGAAGGGCGAGCGGCGCGAGTGAAACCTCAAATGCACCCAGCATTTGGTTTTCAGTCCCGATAGGGACGACAGCCCAATGCCGGCGGCGCGAGCCGCCGGATTTCATCGAAGTCGGAGTAAGTCCCGACGGGACGACAGAGGGAGTCGTCGAAAACGCTTTGCGCAGCGCTGCTGACGTCCCTTCAGGACTCGATGACCGATTAGACGCACGCTCTACCGGCGGCTCGCGCCGCCGGCATTGGGCTGCCGTCCCTGCCGGGACTTAAAACGAAAGACCTAACGTAAGTGGAACGGGTCGATCTACTACTCATCTCGACTGCTGCTGAGGAACGGCGACTCGTAATGGAAGAAGCCTTCCTGGCCGTCATATGAGTCGCTGCTTTGGAAGCCGTCATCGTCATACCGTCGCCGGCGCATATCGCCAGGTCTAAGCAGCAGCGCGAGGGCTCCGGCGACCAGCAGTACCGCCAAGCCGAGTTCGGGATGGATGCCAAAGGTTTCCCAGGCGTTTGTCCAGTCGGTCACTTGTTCGGTTCCTATCAATGGGTGGACCACAGAAAGTGCCTTTGTCGCAGACCTGCATATGCTTGGGGTCGCATTAAAAGCCTACGTCCGAGCGGCTAAGAAACTGGCCACTCGGCCGATAAAATGGTCTCGCCACCATCGCTCGGCCCCCTCCCCAGCCGCAGAACCGTGGCCCTCGCGCCGGTATGACCCGGACGATCGGCATGGACGGTGAGGGTAAGCTTTGAAGGGTTCGCTCTTTTGAAACCCGACGCGTAAGCGAGGGACGAACCCGCCAGAGAGTCCTGCCCAAACCGAGTTTGTTTCTGCGGCGACCGATCAGGCGGGTGCAAAACGAAAGCCATCAGCTGAAGCATGAGGCCAGGGGCAATTTCTGCATTTACGGCAGGTTCGTCCCTCTCTTACGCGTCGGGTTACAAGATCGAGGCTGAACGCATCTCCGCTCCAGCCCCTCACCCCCCGGCCCCCTCTCCCCGAAGCGGGGCGAGGGGGAGA
>JBQCEI010000478.1:0-6369 GCA_051960375.1 Aureliella sp.
TCCGAAGTTTACCGCGTTCAGGCCCTGAAGTCTTCCCAATGCCGAACTGCCTTGCAACAGCTCTAGGAGGGAAGTTTTATTGGCATTAGAACGTTCGAGTGAAGCTTCTGATTCTTCAACTTCGATGCGGAAGGCACTGGCATAGCCAGTGCCACACTGGGAAGTGCGCAACTTAAAGGAGAGCGCGGAGGGAAAGCCCGCGGCTTTAGGCGGCGGGTTTCTTCGATTTGGCGTTGTCTCCTTGGAGCCAATGCCGCATCTGGTCCAGTTCGCCATTCCACTTCTTGCTCACGCGGCGGTCGCAGAAGGCTTCGAACAGCAAGTCGACCGTCTGGCCGAGATTGCGAATCGATTCGATTCGGTTGACTCGTTGTTCGTCGGCGTCCTCGTTCTCGTCGGCTTGAATCTTCGCACCGGAAATGGCGAACGTCTCAGCTTGCAGCGCGAGGTCGAACTGCTGGTTTTGGCGGACGAGCGTCAAGCCGGCTTTGCGCGGCAGCTTGCCGGCTTGGATCGCCTGGTAAGCTTCCGGCAGCTTCACGGGGCATTCGGCGGCGATCGTTTCTTTGCCGGTCTCACCCAGCGGGCACTCGAGGCTCAGAGTGCGAGCGAACATTGCGGTCACTTCCGAATTGTCCGACAGGCTGAGCGTGTCGCCTTGGGTTTCCAAGTACCACCAGAGCCACATCATGAATTCGTTGCCCAGGAAGTCATAGCTCTCGGCGAAGTCGTTCAGCCAAACGCTGTCCGCCTGAGCTTGTTGCGGCAAGAAGGTCGATGGCGAAAGCTCGTCGAGCTGGTCGCGCTTGCCGGCTTGTTCGGCCCAGCGTGTTGCGATGGTACCGGCCGAGATCCGCGACAGTTCGATCTCGAAGGCTCGTGAAAAAATATCCGCGCAGTGCGTAATGGCCGACGAGCTCGAGCTGCCGATGTAGAGCAGCTCTTGCTGCGCATCCCAGAGGACCGGGAACTCCGACATCTTGTGGTACTTGCCGGTGCGAGCCTCGTCTTCGCAGCGCTGCTCGACCGCCTCTTTGGCTTCCTGGCGCTGCGCCTTGGTGGGCCGCCCGCTGGTGTTGTCTTTCGAAAGGGCCAGCAGTTCGATTTGCAGCCACGCTTTGCGAATCGCCGAAGGAACCTGATTGGTGTCGACGCGGATCGCGCAGTGCAGCGCGTTATCGATCACGTTCTTTTCGATGTCGAATTGATCATCGAACAGATGCTCGCCCGCGACGAAGCCGACGCTGGCCTGCTCACCGCTGGGAAGCTGGCCGCTGGCGGCCGCGAAACGCCGCAGCGTTTCAATGTGCTCTTCTTGAAAATGTTTGAACTCGGCGCCAGTGACTTTGAATCGCTCAAAACCGACGCTTCCGGAAAGAAAGGCCATGCCTGCTTCCTGTTGTGACAAGGTGAAATAGCAGCCGCCACTTGCTGCGTGTCGTCTCCTTCTATCGGCAAAGAATCGCTCGCGTTGCGTATTTTAGAAACGCAGTCGCCTTGGCCCTGCTGGGCAATTTATTCGGCCAGCAGTACCCGCAGCATCGCGCAGGTCCACTGGCCGACCAGTAGCTTGTTGATGGAATCAGCCTGCACACGTTAGCGTCCGGATGAGTTTTGACGTTCGTTTGCGGTAATTGTTTTCTTCTTCGCCCCAAAGGGGCAGCAACATAATAGCCTGGGGCAGAGCGGAGCGGCCGCTAGGCCGCGGAGCGCCGCCCCAGGTAATCGATCACGTTCGACTTGGTCGCCCTGAAAGGGCATAACAAACTTTTGTTGTGCCCTTTCAGGGCGAACTATTAGATTGCGACCGATACCCGGGGCGGCGCTGCGCAGCTGGCGCTGCTCCGCTCTGCCCCGGGCTATTATGTCGCTGCCCCGTTGGGGCGAAGAAGCCGCAAACCGCGGGCTACCGCCCGGCGGCTGATGTGGAAGTCTTGGTGGTTATTCGATTTACGTAGCCACCGATTCACCGGCCAACAGCGGCTCGGTAGCTCGGTCTTCGGCCGGTCCGCCGCTGTGAGCCAAATTGCGAGCCGTATTAACCAGACCGATGTGCGAGAAGGCTTGCGGGAAATTGCCGAGCATGCGTTTTTGCGTCGGCGAATACTCTTCGGCCAGCAAGCCGACGTCGTTGCGCAGCGAGAGCAGCATTTCGAACAGATCGCGCGCGTCGCGATAGCGCCCCGCCAAAGCGTAGTTGTCGGCCAGCCAGAACGAGCACAGCAGAAACGCCCCTTCGCCCGGCGGCAGTCCGTCGACGTTGGTTTCGGTGGCATAACGCTCGACGAATCCGTCGTGCACCAGCCGCTGTTCGATCAGGCGCAACGTGCCGACCATCCGCGGATCGTTCGCATCGACGAAGCCTACCAGCGGCAGCATCAGCAAACTCGCATCGGGCTCCTTGGCACCGTAGTATTGCACGAAGCCGCGGAGCTCCGAATCGTATCCCTCGGCGCAAACTTGCCGGTGAATATCGTCGCGGAGCTTGGCCCAGCGATCGACTTCGCCCGGCAGCCCGAACTGTTCGATCTCCTTGACCGCGCGATCGGCGGCAACCCAGGCCATCACTTTCGAGTGCGTGAAGTGTTGGCGCTTGCCGCGAATCTCCCAGATTCCTTCGTCGGGTTCCTGCCAAATTTCTTCGAGGAACTCCATGACCGCTTGCTGAACGCGCCAAGCTTCCTGGCTCGGCGATAGACCATGGCGACGCGCCAAGTGGAGCGCTTCCATGATCTCGCCGGGCACGTCGAGCTGCCGCTGACTGTAAGCCGCATTGCCGATCCGCACTGGACCGGACTGCTCGTATCCGGGCAACCACGGAAGCTCTAGTTCCGTCAAACGCCGCTCGCCGGCGATCCCATACATGATCTGCAATTGGCTCGGCTGGCCCGCAGCCGCGTTGACGAGCCATTGCCGCCAAGCGCGAGCCTCTTCGGTGTAGCCTCCGACCAGAAATGCATACAGCGTGAATGTGGCGTCGCGCAACCAGCAGTAGCGATAGTCCCAATTGCGCGTGCCGCCGAGTTGCTCCGGCAGCGATGTCGTTGGCGCGGCCACGATACCGCCGGTCGGTCCGTAGGTTAGCGCTTTGAGAACCAAGAGCGATGCGACTACGTCCGATTCCCACGGGCCGCGGTACTGACACTGCCCGGACCAATCTCGCCACCAGCGCGTCGCGTCGGCGAGCGCCTGCTGAGGATTCTTGATGGGTGGATCGGGCACGTGCGTCGGCGACCACGTCAGTTCGAAAGCCAGCTGCTCACCCGGCGCAATGACAAACTGCCCACTCGTTCCACCCTGCGTAACTTCCTGGTGTACGTCGCTGCGTAGAAAAACCGAATCGGGACCAGCCGTCATGCGCACGCCGCGGTCGATCGCCAACGACCACGGTACGATCGAGCCATAATCGAAACGCACCGTCAAATCGCTGCGCATCGAGACCTGCCCCGACACGCCTTCGACGATGCGAAAGATCTCAGCGGTCTCGGTTTGCGGAGCCATGAAATCGATCAGCCGCACCGTCCCTTGATCGGTCTGCAATTCGGTCTCGAGGATCATCGTTCCCGGTCGGTAGCGCCGTTTGGCCGAGACGATGTGAGTCGTTGGAGCCAGCAGCCAGCGACCGTGGTTTTCATCGCCCAGGATTGACGCGCAGCATGCAGCCGAATCGAATCGCGGCAAGCACAACCAATCGAGCGAGCCGGTTTTGCTCACTAGCCCCGCGCCGCGGCAATTTCCAATCAGCGCATAATCTTCGATCAAAGACGCCACGTTGGTTTCTCACTTTCTAGTGACCTGAGATCTAGTGACCAAGAATCGCTACAGATTCTGCAGCAAGCCGAATCGATTGCTGTTGGGGCGGGTCGACTGGCTCGCTGGCCAGCAGCACGCGCCACGGTCCGGGTTCTTCGAGCCCAATTTCGCACGGCTCTTCCGATAGATTGGCAACGATCAGAATCGAACCGCGCTGGACGAGCAGCCACTGAGCTTGTTCGTCGTAGCGCGACCGCACCATGTCGAGTCGCCCGTCGGTCAAATCGGGAATCTCGCGTCGCAGTGCGATCAGCTCCTGATACCAAGCGAACATGCTCGCATGCGGTTCCGATCCGAGAGCATGCCAGTCGAGCTTGGACAGCTCGAATGTCTCTCGCGCATTGGGGTCGAAAAGATCTTCGGGCTTCCAGCCGAAGGCGCCGAACTCCTCTTGCCGGCCCTCGACAACCGCCTTAGCCAGCTCGGGCTTTTGGCTCCAATCGGCGAAGAATAGGAACGGCGCCTTCGATGCCCACTCCTCGCCTTGGAAGAGCTGAGGAATGTACGGCCCGGCCAGCACGAGAGCCGCGGCAATCTTCGCCCGCTTGTGTCCGATCAAGTGCCCGAGGCGCTCGCCGCGGGCTCGGTTGCCGATCTGGTCGTGGTTTTGCGTGTAAGTGATAAAGCGGTGCGCCGACAGGCCGACAGCCGGGCGACCGTGCCGGCGCTCGCGAAATGGCGAATGTTCGCCGGCATACACAAACGGTTGCTCGAACGCTTTGGCAAGCGTCTCGATCGTGCCGAAGTCGACGTAATAGCCGCTGCGTTCGCCACTGAGCGCGGTGTGCAAAGCGTGATGAAAATCGTCACACCACTGAGCATCGATACCGTATCCGCCCGCTTCGACCGCCCGCACGATGCGCGGGTCGTTCAAGTCGCTCTCGGTAATCACCGCCAGATGCCTGCCGGTATGAGCGGCCAGTTGTTGAACTTCCGCGGCGAGTTGTTCCAGGAACGGAGTGGCGGTCGTATCGATGATTGCGTGGACCGCGTCCAGTCGCAGAGCATCGATGTGGTAGTCGCGCAGCCACATGCACGCATTGTCGCAAAAGAACCGCCGCACGCCGTCGCTTTGCGGGCCGTCGAAATTGATCGCCGGTCCCCAAGGTGTGCGATGCCGCTCGGTGAAATAGGGGCCGAACTCCGAGAGATAGTTGCCCGAGGGGCCGAGGTGGTTGTAGACAACATCCAGAATGACGCCCAGTCCATGGCGGTGGCATGCATCGACGAAGCGCTTCAGCCCGGCCGGCCCGCCATACAGTTCGCGCGGAGCGAATAGGCACACTCCGTCATATCCCCAGCCGAACTTGCCAGGGAATTCGGCTACCGGCATCAGTTCTACGTGCGTGACACCCAACCGCACCAAGTGATCGAGCTGGGAGATCGCTCCATCGAAGGTTCCCTCGCTGGTGAACGTGCCGATGTGCAACTCGTAGATGATCGACGAGGAAAGCGGACGAGCCTGGAAGCCGCCGTCGTGCCACTGAAACTCGCTATGGTCGACCCATCGCGACGGTCCATGCACGCCCTGGGGCTGCCAGGGAGAACGCGGGTCGGGCCGCGGAGGCCCGCCATCGATGCGCAGCGAGTAGTCGCGATCTTCCTCCCCAAACGGTAGCTCGCCTGTCCACCAGCCTGACGCATTGTGCATCAGCGTTACCGAACCCGATTGCAGCTGCACTTCGACTTTCTTCGCTGACGGTGCCCAGACTCTGAACGCACGTTTACTCAATTCCATAGCAACAGGTTTCATGGGTTTCGGCAGAAGCGGCTTCTTTTTTTTGTGCGGCTGTAGTCCGCCTTAGATGGGCGAGCGGACGAGCGACGGCCGACGTATTGCAAGCTGTGTACCGCAAGCGTCGGCTCTCGGGTGGGTCTCGGGCCGCGGTGGTATATCCTTTGCTATCTCGTCGGGGTAATGGATCGAAGTGTGCGTCGCTAGGCCCGCCGTCGAGGCGACGGCCCTCTGCGCGATCACGTATGTCGCGGCGAAGCTTGTCGCGGCGGTGCTTAGCCACGCCTGTTGCAATCAGCCGCCGAGCGGTAGCCGGCGGTTTGTGCCAGGCAACCGGGCGCTTCTGCGTTCCGGCTGGTGGATTCAACAGGCGGTCAGGCAGTGCATGGGTGCCTCGATGCCGACCGATCCCCGGTTTTTATTTGGTTCGTAACGTCGTTGATGCAATGGAACTACGGATGAATTCCGTCACCTATCCCAGTTCGTCGTCTGATACTGCCGCCACTACCACCACCATCGCTCCCGCTTGCGAGAACGCGGCGAATCCACTGATTCAAAAACTTGCCCAACGCGTGCTCAAGCGCATCCAGGGGCGAGCTCGCCTCTGTTCGACCTACCGTTTGCAATTTCAAGGCGCGGCCCTGCGCTTTGCCGATGCGGCCCAGCTAGCCGACTATTTCAAGGAATTGGGCGTCAGCCACATCTACGCTTCTCCGCTGCTCAAGGCCAAGAGCGGCAGCACGCATGGGTATGACGTCGTCGACCCAACGCAACTGAACCCCGAGCTGGGAAGCTGGGAGGAGTACGGCCATTTGGTCGAC
>JBQCEI010000479.1:0-11447 GCA_051960375.1 Aureliella sp.
AGACAGCGTTTCGAGCCTCGGACCGCATTCCAGAGCTAAACCGGGCAGTAGAAGTCTTTGCCCGTTGAAAATTGGTCTGCTCCGGGCCAGTAGCTGAATGCACCTTCCAGTAAGAACCGAGATGGAAACACAGAGGCACAACGGCGCGGAGCAGGAACCATGCAGCAGGCTCCGTGCCCTCTGTGCCTCTGTGTTTCAACGGATTTGATTCGCTGACAACGTGCGCGAGTTTACCGCCGTCCGGCCAAGCGAGAGCGCTGAGCCGGTTTTAGCTCGTAGTGAGCGCTGCGTCGCTGGCTATCTTCACAGCTGGCTCCTTGTGGACCGGTTTTGTTTTCCAGAACCGCTGGCGCACATCGTCCAGCACGGAGTAAGCCACCGGTGTCGCCAAGAGGCTGATCAGCAGCGACAGCGCCTGACCGCCGATGATGACCTTGGCCATGCTGGCGCGAGCGCTCGCTCCAGGCCCCTGCCCCAGCGCGATCGGGATCATCGCAGCGATGAGCATGGCCGTGGTCATCAGAATCGGACGCAGCCGCGTATGGTTGGCTTCGAGGATCGCTTGCTCGCGCTCCATGCCTGAGGCGCGCAGCTCGTTGGTCTTGTCGACTTGCAAAATGCCGTTCTTCTTGACGATGCCAATCAGCATGAACAAGCCGAACATCGCGTACAGATCCATCGGTGTGCCGAAGAGCAACAGCGAGAGAAGCCCGAACGGAATGGTCACCGGCAGCGCCGCCAGAATGCTGATCGGATAAATCCAGCTCTCGAACTGCGCCGCCAGAATCAAGTACATGAACGTGATGCTGAGGCCCAGGGCTACCATGAAGTAATACGCCGTCTCGCCGAGCATCTTTCCTTGGCCGCCGAGCACGATGCCATAACCGGGAGGCAAGTTCATTTCCGCGACAGCGTTTCGAGCGTACTGGACAGCTTCGGCCAGCGAGACTTCATCGGGGTGAGCCATGATCGTCACCGTGCGCTGGCGGTTGAGGCGATCGATCTGGCTGGGCCCTTGCTGCTCTTGGAGCGTAGCGATGTTGCCTAGTTCGACCTGGCCGGCGGTGGGCGATGGCAAGGTGACGCGTTCGAGCACTTCGGCGCTCGAGCGGTCGGGCTTTTCAGCCCGCAACCAAACGTCGTACTGCTCCATACCCTCCTTGTAAGTCGACACGATCTGGCCGCCGACGAGCACCGCCAACGTATTGGCCACCGTGCTGGCGGGAATGTTCAAGTCGCTGGCCCGGTCGCGATCGATGCGGACTTGCAGTTCCGGCTTGCGAACCGACAAGGTCGAATCGATGTCGACCAGCCCAGGCAATTTGCGCAGCCGCTCCTTGAGCTCATCGGCATACTGGCTGAGCTTTTCGATCTCGGGGCCTTGAAGGCTGATCTGAAATGTTCGGCTGTCCCCCCCGGCACCGCCACCGATGGCAGCCACGTCGGAAACCGCCATGCGCAAATCGGGGTAATCGCGCAGAATGTCCCGCACGCGGCGCATCAAGTCGAACTGCGTGAAGTTGCGATCTTCGAGTTCGACGAGCCGCAGGTAGATCGATCCTCGAGTGACATCCCCCTGCCCTTTGGCCGTGCCGCTTTGTCCGATTGACGTGTAGTGGTGCACCACGCCGGGGAGCTGCACCAAACGATCTTCGATCTCGCTGATGACTTTGTCGGTCCGGGCCAGCGTGTAGCCTTCAGGTGTGATGAAGCTGACCTGAAACTCGCTCTGATCGTCGCGCGGAACCAGGTTAACCCCCAAGCGCTTTGCGATCGGAATCGTGCTGAGAAACACCAGCAAGCAAACCGCTAGCGAGATCACGCGATGCCGCAAAGCCCAGCGCAATGTGAATCCGTACGCGCGATCGATCACTTGGTACAGCGGGCTGGACTTCGAATGTCCGGCTCCCGATGCGTCGTGATCGAGCTTGAGGAAGCGCGAGCACAGCATCGGCGTGAGCGTGAACGATACAAACAGGCTCATCAGCACCGAGAAGGCAACAGTTAATCCGAAGCTGCTGAAGAAGCGTCCGACCATGCCTCCCATGAAGGCCACCGGAACGAAGATCACGATCAGCGACAGGCTGGTCGCTAACACGGCCAGCGCGATCTCGCGCGTCCCCTTCGACGCTGCCTCCATCGCTCCCAGACCATCCTCTTCCATGTGCCGGAAGATGTTCTCGTGCACCACCACGGCGTCGTCGATGACGATGCCGATCGCCAGGATCAAGGCGAGCATGGTGATGTTGTTCAGCGTGAAGCCCATGTATTGCATGAACAAAAATGTGGGCACGATCGATGTCGGAATCGCCAGCGTCGCAATGACGGTCGTGCGCCAGTCGCGGATGAACAGCAGGATCGTCACTGAAACCAGCACGGCGGCCAGCAACAAGTGAAACTTCACTTCGTCCATCGACTTGCGGATGAACCGCGACTGGTCCTGCGTTAGTTCGACCTGAATGTCGGGCGGCAGAGCTTCCTTAATCTTTTCAAGCCGCTCCTGAACCGCGTCGGAGATCTCGATCGTGTTGGTCCCCGACTGCTTCTGCACGAATAGCGAAACCGCGTTCTGGCCGTCCAGGCGGCTCAAGCCGCGCGGCTCCTCGACCGAGTCCTCCGCGACGCCGATGTCGCGAATGCGGATCGAGTAGCCATTGCGATTGGCGACGACCAGGTCGTTGAACTTGTCGGCCGTCGAGATGCGGCCGAGCGTTCGGAGCACCAGTTCGCGCTGCCCTTGATCGACGATCCCGCCGGGGATTTCAAGATTCTGCGTCTTCAGCGCCAAGCGCACATCGTCGATCGACAGGCCGTAAGCGACCAACCGGTCCATGTCGACTCGGATGTTGATGGCTCGGCTGCGTCCGCCCGACATGAACACGTTGCCGACGCCGGAGATCGTTTGCAGTTGTTCTTGGATGCTGTGCTTGGCGATCTCGGTCACTTCGCGCAAGTCGCGCCGGCCCGAGATCCCGATGGTGATGATCGGATTGGCGTCGAGGTCGAACTTGTTGACCAAAGGCGCTTCGAGCCCCTCGGGCAGCGTGTTGATCACCGATGCGATCTTGTCGCGGATTTCCTGCGCGCCGACGTCGCCGTCTTTCTCGAGCACAAAGCGCACGATCAGCGTCGTCATCCCTTCGCGGGTCACCGACCGCAGCTCGTCGATTCCGGAGATCGAGTTGATGACCTCTTCGAGCGGTTTGGTGACCGAGGTTTCCATTTCCTCGGCGCTGGCTCCGGGCAATGCGGCCGTTACCGAGACGACCGGAAAGTCGACTTTCGGAAACAGGTCGACGCCCAGTTCAAAGTAGGCCGCGATGCCGAGGACGACTGGAATCGCCATCAGCACCCAAGTGAATACCGGCCGGCGAATGCAAACGTCTGAAACGCTCATTGGGCTGCTCCGTCCCTCGCGCTAGTTTCGGACACCGTCTTTCCGGTCCGTCGCGCTTGGTCGGGGCGCTTTGCCGGCGATGTGTCGGCCTCGGGACTCTCTGAGGCCGGGCTGCTTTCGGCGCCTCGCAAGCGCACTCGCGAACCGTCGGCAAGTTGGCTTTGCCCGCTGACGATCACTTGAGCGTTCTCGGGCAAGTTCGAATCGATCAGCTCGACCCACTCGGAAGTTTGCTCGCCCAGTTTGACTTTGTGCTCGGCCACGTGATCGCCGCGCAGGACGAACACTTTGTGCACGCCGGCGAACGTAACCAGTGCGGCTGTGGGCACGGTGTCGGCGCTCGACTGATCTGCAACGACGATCCGCGCCTTGGCGAATCCACCGGTTTTCAGCACGCCGTCTTCGTTGGGCACTTCGGCTTCGATCTGAAAGGTGCGAGTCTGCGGATCGACCGCCGGTCCGATGCGAGCCACGCGGCCAACGACCGGCTCGCCCGCGGTCAGCGTTGAGACTTCGACCCGCTGGCCGATCTTGACTGAGCGGGAATGTTTTTCGGCGATGGATAATCGCAGTTTCAATGTTTCGTCGATCACGAGGCGAAAGAGCTCGGTGCCGGCCGCCAGCCACGCGCCTTCGGTAACGTAGCGATCGGTGATCGTGTACTGAGCCGATTTCAGCGGGCCCAGCTCGTCGCGCTGCGGCACATAAATCTTTGTCTCGCGCAGTTGCTGCTCGGCGATATCGAGCTCCGCCTTCTTCAGCTGCGCATTGGCGGCTCCGGCGCGGGCCAGCAACAGTTGATTGGCGTAATCGGACTCGGCCACCAGCGCGTTGGTTTTCGCTTGTTCAATTTCTTCGGCCGTCACCGAGCCGCGACTTTGCAGCGTGTTGAGCCGCGCCAGCTGCGACTTGTTCCAGTCCAAACGCACTTTGGCGGAAACGACCGTCGGCAACTGCGACAAGTCGGCGTTCGGTTCCGGCACTTCCTGAAAGCCCCACTTGGCCAGCTCGGAGTTGAGACTGCGCTTGGCTTGCTCGACCGCTAGCAGGCTGTCCGTCGGATCGATCTCTAGCAACAACGCTCCCGGGGCGACGCGATCGGCGAAGTCGTGATAGATCTTCGATACACGGCCGCTGATTTTGGTTTTCAGCGCCAGTTCGTCATAGCCATGCAAGGTTCCCACTGCGTCGATCGCGCGTTCGATGTGGCGTCGCACCAGCGGCGCGGCGGTGACGGCCACCACTTCGCCGCCCGCCTGAGCGCCCGCTTTCGGTCCCGACTCAGCGGGCGGCAGCTTGATGCGCGTGTCCTCTTCCGAACGATACGTCGCCACCCAATACCCCAGGCCGACCGCCAGAACGATCGGCACCACTCGGTAGATCAATCGCACAAGGCCCGCCAATGGTCGCTCGGCGCCGTGCGGCTTGGCCGTGACTGCTTGCCCATCGCGGCCGACTGCCGCGGCATGTGACTGGTCGGCAACGTCTTCCGCTGCGCCTGCCTGTACTGCGCCTGCCTGTACTCTGGGACTGTGAGCCTTGCGACCGGCTGGAGACTTCAATTCCGCTGACATTGAGTGAATCTCGTTGGATGAATTCATTTCGAAGCCGCTCCGCGACGACTGCCGCGCACCGATGAATGCGCAGTTGACGTACGTTGCCGAGCACCGTTAGTCGCCCGCGGCCGCGGTTCAGCAGCGGAACTGTGAGAGCCGTTGACGGCGTCACTCGATGCGCTGCCACTTACTCCGCCGATTTTCCGCAGCAGAACCAGCAGGATCGCTTGTTCCTCGTCGGTCAGGGCAGCCAGCATCTCGCGATGAAAGTGCTGTTTCACCTCCGCGATCGAGCGGTACGCTTGCCGGCCCGCCTCGGTCAGCTCGACATGCACGACTCGCCGATCGGCCTTGGATCGAACGCGACGCAGCAATCCTTTCCGCTCCAGATTGTCCGCGAGCGTGGTCACGGAGTTAACCGCGATCCCGAGATAGTCGGCGACGGCCCGCATCATCTGCCCGTCCGATTCCCCGATGAATTCGACGACGCGCGATTCCTGCATCGTCAAGTCGGCGTGCGGGCCATTGCAGGCAGCCACGTTGGCCATCTCGAAGCGTTTAACGATTTCCCGAACCACTTCGCCCAGTTCGGTCGCGCGTTTGTCCAGTTGAGCCACGTTGCGCAAGGCCAGATATCCCTTCGCCGCCAGAAAAAAAATCGCTAGATAGTTCGATGGTCGAACTATTCTATTTTCGTATAGTTCGGGGGTCAATGGCGGTCGAAACCTGACGGGCTGTCTCTTTTTGAACCACGAAGACACGAAGACACCACGGAAAGAGGCCAAGCAAACTGCGTGCTGCGGTACACTGGGAGGCTGGCTCTTGGTCGTGGGTAATTTGGCGGTGGCAATGCGCGCACTGGGTACAACTTTCTTCGCGGGCCGACTGGTCCGCGCAATGCTGGCGCTGCTTATCAGCGCGGCGGCGGTCGCATGCGCGCCTTGCGTGCCAGCGATGGCGGCGGACGAGGGTGCGCCGACTCGCGACTTCCAGAGCGATTATCCCGAGGGCTGCTCAGCCGACGAAGCGCGAGCGATCTTCCAGCGGCACCTGCGGTTGCTCCGCGGCGAGCAGCGCGGCCTGATCGGTCGCTTGGCCGGCGAGCTCGAGCGCGATCTTCAGGACGACGGTCAGCGCGATCCCGATGCCGGCGGCGCTAAGGCTGCTCCCGACCTGTCGCCTTCCCAACTGACCGCCGCGCGCCAGTTGCTTGTCGCCTTGCGGTCGGCCTCCGATGCTCAGACGACTATCGTGCTTGCCCTGCAATACCGCTCGCGCCTGGCGCCCCGCCACCAGGAACAAGTCGCGGCGATCGTCGACCGGCTCAGCCCACTCGCCGGCGAACTGGCCCAGGCCAAGCTCGCTTATCAGCCTCGCTTCGCCGATTCGATCCGTCGCCGCTGGGAATTGCTGAGCAACGTCGAAAAGCGGGCGATGCTCAGAGAGTACTACTATTTGGGCGGAGGGGAACCCGATTGGCTGAAGCTGCCCAGTTCGAAGGCCCCTTTGCCGCTGTTCCGAGAGACCGCCGAGCTGCTCGATTCGTTTGAGCAACGGTCCAAGTCGGAACTTCGCACCGCCGAGCGGGCATTCCAGCCGAAGCGCAACGCGCTTCAGCGGCAATTGCGAACGGCCGCGAGCGAGCCGAGTTTGACCCTGACGGAACGACAAGCGGTCGAGTCGCTCGAGAAACTGCTCCAGGCGGACTACGGCAAGGGTTTCCGCGGGCTGATGCTGCTGGAAGTCGATGCGGCGCTGCCGCGGGCTGTGCGACAAGAAGTGGAAGCGTTCCGAACAGCGTATCGCACCGAACTGGCTCGCATGCGATCGCAGCGAGCAGAACAGCTGACGGAACTCCAGCAGCGTTTGGCCCCCGAGCGCAAAACGCTCTTAGAGAAGGGAGAGTTTGGCCCGCTGTTCGCAGTCGACGTTCGTCTCGAGGATGTGAAAGAAATCGTCCGGCCACTGCGCATCCTGGCTCATCGCGAGCCGGGCATCGAGTGGCCCGAGGAAGCACTGCTCCTTGACGTGCGCGACGACGGATACCGTGTGCGATTCTTGCGAGACGAGCACGAAGCTTGGCTGCCCGGCGCGGAGGTGCTTCTAAATCTTTCTTCCGCCGCTCGTCGAGTTGAACTGGCCGGCCGTGTCCCTGAAACCGGGCCGGGAACTCCGCTCGGCGACGACACGCCGCTGCAGGACGGGCAGACGTTGATGGCGTATCACCATCAGGCATGGCATCCCGTGACCGTGGTCGATGTTTCCCCCTTCGGCGCCGTGATCACCTGGCAAGGCTTCTTCGACAACCCTCAGCTCAAGCCTCGAAATCAGTTGCGCATAGTGGGCGATCGCTAAAGCATTCCCGGGGCTTCCGCCGGCTTCCGCCCCGGGCTACTGACGCCGGCCCCTCCGGGGCGTGTTTCAAATCGATTCTTCGACTCGCTTCGGCCGTGAAATCGCCGCGAGCCCGATGAAGGTCAACAACGCATTGACCAGCAAAGTCTCAAACCGCATTTGATAGCCGCCCAGCAGCTGTTCGCTGTACGCTTGCAAGAAGTAGCTCGCCACCGCAGCAGCCAGGCATACCAGCGGCACGAGCGGTTCGGCGACGCGGCGGCGCGTCATCAAGCCGAAGGCAAACAGTCCCAGCAGCGGTCCGTACGTGATCGTCGCCAGGCTATATAACGCGATGATGATCGTTTCGTCGTTCCGCCAGTAAAACCACATGATGAAAACGTAGAACAGAACCGCGATTGCGAAGTGGACCGTTTTGCGCACACGGCTCTGCTGCGCTTCGTCCCAGTCGCGGTGGCGGATGCCGATCAGGTCGATGCACGTGCAAGAGGTCAGCGCAGTCAGCGCGCCATCGGCGCTCGGCAGTAGAGCGCTGATCAGCCCCACGATAAACAGCAGCCCCAGCCACGATGGAAAATATTCGAGGGCCAGCGTCGGAAATAGATCGTCGCTCTTTTTGGGCAGCTGCAAGCCGACTTGTTCGGCCTTCAAATACAACAGCACGCCCAGCAGCAAAAACAGCACGTTGGTGACAAACAAAACGATGCTGAAGACGCGCATGTTCTTCTGCGAGTCGGCCAGCGTGCGCGCGCTGAGATTCTTCTGCATCATTTCTTGATCGAGGCCCGCCATGGCGATCGTCATAAAGATGCCGCTGAAGAAGTACTTAAAAAAGTACGTATCGCTTTTCCAGTCGCCGTTGATGACGTTCATCATGCCGCTGTCGAGCGCTTGCTGCTGCCAGCCGGCCATCGCCGGATCGGTGGCGATGTAGAGAATCGTGCCGACCATGGCCGAGAGCATGCACAGCGTCTGCAGCGTATCGGTCCAGACGATCGTCTTGACGCCCCCTTGGAGCGTATACAAAAAGATCATCAGCATGACGGCCGCCGCGGTGATCCCAAACGGAATGCCGAGCGATTCGAGCAAGAAGCGATGGATCACATACAACACGACATAGATGCGAAGCGTCGCGCCGAGCAGGCGGCTGATGATGAACACGCCGCTGCCGGTCTTGTAGCTGATCGGCCCCAGCCGCTCACCGAGGTAGCCATAGATGCTCGTCAGCTGCATGCGGTAATACAGCGGCAACAGAACGCCGGCCACAATCCAGTAACCGAGCACGAAGCCCAGCACCATTTGCAGGTAGTTCCAGTGCGTGCCGCGGACCATGCCCGGCACGCTGACGAACGTTACGCCGCTGAGCGACGTGCCGACCATTCCGAAAGCCAGCACCCACCACAGGCTCTTGCGCTCGCTACCGTAGAAAGCATGTTCGCCCGCGCCGCGCGACGTGTACCAGGCGATCGCCAGCAAGATGGCGAAGTAACCCAAGACGACCGCGAGCAAAACGGTTGAGTTCATGCTGAGCCAGCGAGGCTGAGGGGATGCTGCAGTGCGAGACCAGTCTCATCTTTTTACCGCGGAGACGCGGAGGGCGCAGAGGCAACTCCGCGATCTCTGCGTCCTCCGTGGTAAAAGCGGCTGTTACAATAGCGCAACTGATTCCTCTGTGCAACCTTCGATATGGAAACTGCCATGAACGTAGCGCGTTGGGTGCTGACGGTATGTGTCATTAGTTGGGTCGCGGGCGATTCGACGCTGCTTTGCGCCGCCGACACTTGGCGGGGCGGGGCGGCGAAACAGATCATCACCCCCAAGGAGCCGATGTGGATGGCTGGCTACGGAGGCCGCACCGCGCCTTCATCGGGCAAGATCACCGACCTCTACGCCAAAGCGCTACTGCTGGAAGATGCCGAGCAGAACCGCGCCCTGGTGCTCACGCTGGATTTGGTCGGGATCGATCGCGAACTTTCGCACCGCATCTCGAAAGAAATTTCCGACAAGGTCGATGTGCCGAGCGAGAACATCGTCATCTGCACCTCGCACACGCACAGCGGTCCGGTGGTCGGCAAGAACCTGGGACCGCTGCACTACTATCAACTCGATCCACAATATCAGCGGCAGATCAATGCCTATGCCGAAGACCTGGTAACCAGCTGCATCGAGGTGGCCTCGGCAGCCCGTGAGGCGCTGCGAGATTGCAAAGTCAGCTGGGGCGCCGGCCGAGCGGACTTCGCCACCAATCGCCGCAACAACCGCGAAGCCCGCGTGCCGGAGCTGCGCACCGCCGGCTCGCTCGCCGGTCCAGTCGACCATGATGTTCCGGTGCTCGCCGTCCGCGACAGCGACGATCAGTTGCTCGCCGTGTTGTTCGGATATGCCTGCCATGCCACCGTGCTTTCGGGCCAGCAGTGGTGCGCGGACTATCCCGGTTACGCGCAAGCGGCTCTCGAAGAGCGTCATCCCGGCTGCGTAGCTCTGTTTTTTGCCGGCTGCGGCGCGGATCAAAATCCATTGCCGCGGCGCACTGTTGAACTGGCCAAACACTATGGCGATCGGCTGGCCACGGCCGTCGACAGCGTGCTGCTGACGACGGCGATGAACGCCGCTGAGCCGCGACTGGAATGCCGCTACGGCGAAGTGCCGCTGCCGCTCGGTCCGTTGCCCTCGGCCGACGAGCTGGCCAAGCAACAGAATTCGACCAACAAGTCGGAAGCCGCTCGAGCGCGATTGCTGCTGGCCCAAATCGAGCGCGGCAAGCCGCTCAGCTCCACTTATCCGTATCCGGTTTCGGTGTGGCGGATCGGTGACGAGCTGAAGTTCGTCGCTCTCGGCGGCGAGGTAGTCGTCGATTATGCGCTGCGCACCAAGTTCGACCTGAAGAGTCCGGTGTTTGTCGCCGGCTACTCGCACGACGTGATGGCGTATATCCCGAGCCGCCGGGTCTTGGGCGAGGGAGGCTATGAAGGTGGCGGAGCGATGGTCTTCTACGGGCTGCCGACCGCGTGGGCCCCGGAAGTCGAGGAGGTGCTAATCGGGCAGGTGGTCAAACTGGCCAAAGAAGTGGACCAGCAGAAGGCGGCCCAGTAACCGCGGTTTTTTACCGCGGAGGACGCGGAGAGCGCGGAGGAAGACAAAAAAAGGGGACGCGTGATGAGCGCGTCCCCTTCGAGGATGTCAGCTACAAAATCGGTCGAGGCTTAATCGAGGAAGCCGACCAGGTCTTGGCTGCGGCTGGGTTGCTGCAGCTTGCGAACGGCCTTGGCTTCAATCTGGCGAATGCGCTCGCGGGTCACCTTGAAGATGTGACCGACTTCTTCGAGCGTATAGCTGTAACCGTCGCCCAGTCCGTAGCGGAGCTTGATGATCTCGCGCTCGCGATAGCTCAGCGTCTTGAGGACGTGGTTGATGCGATCGCGGAGCATTTCTTGACCGGCGCCGATCGCCGGGCTTTCGGCGGTGCCGTCCGGGAGCAAGTCGCCGAACTGGCTATCTTCGCTGTTGCCGACCGGTCGATCGAGGCTGATCGGATAGCGGCTCATGGCGAGCACGCGGCGAGCTTCCTCGATCGTCGTCTCGGCGCGGCGAGCGGTTTCCTCGAGCGTCGGCTCGCGGCCGAGTTCTTGGAGCAGTTGCCGCGAGACGTTGCGGACGCGCGACATCGTTTCGACCATGTGCACCGGGATGCGGATCGTGCGGCTCTGATCGGCCACCGCACGGGTGATCGCTTGGCGAATCCACCACGTGGCGTACGTGCAGAACTTGAAGCCGCGTCGGTACTCGAACTTATCGACCGCA
Source organism: Aureliella sp. (assembly GCA_051960375.1). Classification (GTDB taxonomy): domain Bacteria; phylum Planctomycetota; class Planctomycetia; order Pirellulales; family Pirellulaceae; genus Aureliella. The sequence goes on from JBQCEI010000479.1 coordinate 11,110, forward strand.
CGCATCAGACCGGCGTTGCCTTCCTGGATCAGGTCCAGGAAGCTCAGCCCGCGGTTGCGATACTTCTTGGCGATCGAGACGACCAAGCGTAGGTTGCCTTCGGAGAGCTGCTTTTTGGCGCGCTGGTACTCGTTGAAGACATCCTGCACCATCTTGACGCGGTTGCGGAGGCTCGACGGAGTTTCCTGAGTGGTGATCAGGATCTGTCGATACTCTTGCAACAGTTCGGCGCGTTGGGCGGCAGAGACGCGATCGCCCGAGAGGCGATCGATCTCGCTGCGCAGGTCGTCGACGCGGCGGCTAAACTTGGCCAGGTCGTCGATGCGCGGTTCGAGCCG
>JBQCEI010000480.1:0-2376 GCA_051960375.1 Aureliella sp.
CCGCGTCTCCGCGTCTCCGCGGTAAAAATGGGGCTGATTAAATCATGAACGACCAGCCGTCGGCGGGTTCGATGGGGCCGTCTTTGCTGGGGCAATGTTCGCAGCGGCGCGGGCCCATCAGTTCATAGGCCGCTTGGATCGCTTTGAGCGTGCTGGACCAGAGCTGCGGAACTTCGCGGAAGATCCGCTCCTCGCCGATGTCTTCGACGATGCCGACATTCTTCAAGGCGGTATACACATCATCGCGGACGCCGCTGAGCAGCACGATGCGGCCGGCCTCTTGCATGCGCTCGATGAAGTCGTGCAGGACGTGCAGACACACCGCGTCGAGGTTGCGGACATAGCGCAGCCGCAAGATGACGATCTGGTCGGGCAGCGTTTCTTCTTCGATGCGCTCGAGGGCTTCTTCAAACGCTGGCGCGGCGCCGAAGAACAGTTCGCCTTCAAAGTTCTCAATTCGCAATCGCGAGCAGGTTTTGTCCCCTTCGAATCGCTCGCGCACCGTCCGGCCGCCGGTCACGATCAACTGCGTAACGTGGATGCGGGCCGCCTTCGGAACGTAGAACATGAACGACAGCAGCACGCCGACCAAGATGCAGAACTCGACTGAAACGACGATCGCGGCCAGGGCCGTCGCGGTGACGATCATCGCATCGAAGCGCGTGGCTTTGAAGTGATAACGCAGCGCTTCTGGATCGGTCATGCGCATTGCGGTCAGCATCAGCACGCCGGCTAGCGCAGGCCGCGGTATGTACTGAGCCAGCGGCGCGAACAGCAAGACGGTCAGCGCCACGGCAGCCGCGGCAATGATGCCCGACCACTCGGTGGCGGCGCCGGCTTGATAGTTGATGTAAGAACGCGTGAGCGAGCCGGAGCCGGGAAAGCAGTGAAAGAAGCTGCCGCTCAAGTTCGCCACCCCTTCGCTCAAACACTGCTGATTGATGTCGAGCTTCTGACGCGTCTTGATGGCGATCGACTTGGCCATCGCGATCGCTTCGAGCAATCCCAGCAGCGAGATGGCCAGCGCACTCGGCGCCATTTCGCTCAGCAGCGACCAGTCGAACGGAGGCAGGCCAAAGGTAGGCAGCGAACGAGGTATTTTTTCGACCAGTTTCACGCCCCACTCGGGGCTACCCAGATCGAGCGCCCAGGTGGCCAAGGCGGCGCCGACCATAGCAATGAGCAGCTCGGGCAAACGCCAACCGAGCCAATTGCTTAGCCGTCGCACGGCCAGCGCCAGCACGATCGTCCCCGCAGCCACCGCCGCCGTCGGCCAATGAATCGGCCCGCCTTCGGTCATCGTCAGATAGAACCGCGTCAGAAAGTGATCGTGATGGCCCCCTTGCGCTTTGAGCCCTAAAAAATTTTTCAGTGGGTCGAGCACCAGCAGAAAGCTCGCGCCGACGGTGAAGCCGACGACGACCGCATGCGATATGTATCGCGACAGATCGCCGAGCCGCAGCAGCGTGATCCCGATCTGAATCAATCCGACCAGCGCAGCCATCATGATCGCGGCCGAGATGCGCAGTTCCGCTGGAACCGCTGCCAGAGCGCTGAGCATGGCGATCGAGATCGCGTTGGTCGGGCCGTTGATCAGCTGTTTGCTCGATGCGAACAGAGCTCCGACGCCCGTCATCACGATGGCCGTGTAAAGTCCCATCTCGACCGGCATGCCGAAGATGCTCGCGTAGGCCATCGCCTGCGGAACGGCGACCGCTGCCACGGTCAAGCCGGCGATCAGGTCGCGCCGGAACTCGCCGCCGGTGTATGTCGTCAGCGAGTGAAACGCCGGCACGATGCGCAGCAAGCGAGCCGAACCGTTCTTCGGAAATTTCATTAGCATGAGTGTGTTCTAAGTAATGAGTCGCGAAGCGGTCGGCGTGCCGGTGCGGCGAGCTTTGATGCGCAGGTACGGTGCGATGAAGTGACAACGATGCCCGAACGTGCCGGGCAAAGCGTCGGGGCGGCCATAGTCGGGCTCGGAGACATCCTCGATGACGAAACCCGAGCGGCAGATGCCTCCGAGCAAGTCGTTCCAGCTATGGACAAATTCCTGCGTGCCCGGTTCGCGCAGCAAACTGGGGGCGGTGGCTGGCGGCACCGGGCGGCGGTCGTAGTACGCATGTTCGATGGCGTAATGACCGGTATAAGTTACCAGCGAGGCCTGCAGATTGATCGGCTGTTTGTGTTGGCTGATATACAGCCCCTGCGGCTTGGTGACGCGAGCGACCTCCGGAAAGAGCTTGGCGACGCTCGGCAAGTAACAGGTGCTGACCGGATGGATCACCAGATCGAACGAAGCGGTGGCGAGCATCGGCAACTGATCCATGCTCGTCTGAATCGTCTGCAGCCCGAGCCCGTACTGGGCGGCCACTT
>JBQCEI010000481.1:0-5804 GCA_051960375.1 Aureliella sp.
GGAGTGCAGCGCACCGACGGCTTGCTCACCGTGATGACGACCAATCACTTGGAGATGGTCGATCCGGCGATCGCTCAGCCGGGCGAGATCGGCTCGCGACCGGGCCGCATCGACCGCGTGATCCGCCTCGGGGCGCTCGACGAGAGTGGCCGGCGCAAGATCGCCGCTCGCATCCTGGCCGGCTGGCTGGAGCATGTCGACCTGCTCTGTGAACTCGGCGAGCACGATACACCGGCTCAGTTTCAGGAACGCTGCAGCCGCGTGGCGCTGGCCTTGCATTACGGCGACCAGCAAGCGCTCGAGCAGCTGCAACAAGCGGCGGCTCCCAAGCGCGAGCTGACCTTCTATCGAGCGTCTTTGCCGGCGGCGGACGATCCGACGTTTGTGCTCTAGGCACGCGGATCTTTTTACCGCGGAGGACGCGGAGAGCGCGGAGGGCGATCACTCGCTCGCTTTATCTCGCTGCTGGCTGCGTCGTTAGATAAGCCAGGATCTCGAAGATTTCGTCTTGCGTGTACTGGTCGAGCAGGCCGATGGGCATGATCGACTTGGATGACTTGACGATTTCATCGACGTCGTCGCGCGGGATCGTCAGCGGCTGGGTTTGCTCGGGGCTCGAGACGATTGAGAGGCTGTCTTTGTCTTCGGCGACGATGATGCCTGAGTACACTTTGCCGTCGGCGGTGAGCACCGACTGAACCGCATACTTCGGATCGATCTTGTGCGACGGATCGAGGATCTCTTGCAGGATGCCGCGCGTGTCCCCCTTCCACCGCTCGGCCAGTCCGCCGAGATCGGGCCCAACCACGCCGCCTTGGCCGTTCAGTTTATGGCACTGCAGGCAAGTGGCTTCTTGGATTAGCCGCTGGCCGATCTCGGGCGAGCGGCCGCGAAGGCCAGTGACCAGTTGGCCTTCTAGATCCGCTGTGGTCCATTTGCGGACGAACGAGCGATTGTTGCCGATCGGATCGGCCGGGACGGTGGGCTTCTTTTGCCAAGCGTCGAGGTCGTCGACGACGACCATCACGCCGTACATACGCATCCAGTGGTTCGGGAAAGTGCACACGAACGGGTATTCGCCCGGCGTTTGCGGAGCCGAGAACGACAGCCGTTCCTGTTTGCCGCTGGGGACCATCGAAGTTGCAAAAAGCACTTTGTCGCTGGCGGGAACGTACTGCTTGCCGCCGGGAGCCTGATCGGGAGCCATCTTGGCCGCTTCGAAAGCGACTTCTTTCAGCGCCCCTGGAGCGGTCACTACGAAGTTGTGCGGCATGACGTCCTGGTTGATGAGGATCACCTCGACAGGCCGGCCGGCTTCGACGGCGAAGTACTTGACGTCGTACCGCATTTCTTCTTCGACCGTGCGAACACGGACGACGCGAACGGCAACTTTGCGCAGCCGCTCGCGATACGCCCGCGAAGTATCTGCGGGCAACCCTGCCATGAGCTTTTCAGCCAGTTGCACTGCGTCGATGAAGCTCTCGCTCGTCCGCTCGGCGATCGGCGTCGCCTCGGCCCCTTCGACCAGTTTTTCGGTCAGGGTCGGCAGGAGCTTTTCGTCGCTGGCCGAAACGGGAACTTGCAGCATGGCCTTCACCGCTTCCGCGCGCAGCGGCTGTTCCGCGTAAAGACCCGCCAGCCTCGCAAAGTCGTCGGTCCCATCGGACGAAAGCGTCGCCAAAGCTGCGATCGCTCGACGTCGCACTTCGACCGGCTGGTCGTTCGCCAGAAGCGCGAGGATGTCGCCGCGCAAAGCGTCGCGCTGCTTCTGATCGCCGAGCCAATGCACTGCGGCCAGGAAATCGATGGCGTGCTCGGGACTTTCGCCCGCATGCTTCCTCACGTCGTCGGTCCGGCCGGCCACGAGCAGTCCCGCGACCGCCGCACGCCGCGCCCAAGCCGACTTGGCGGCGAGGCTTTGCTGCAGCTCATCGCGGTGTTCGAGCAGTGCGCTCTTCGGCTCGGCCAGCAGGGCGGACGCCAAGTCTCGGGCCAGGCGAGCCGTAGCGTCGTCGTCCGTCGTCAGCGTACCGAGCCCCGTGAGCAGTTCTTGAACGACCGACGTGGAGCGGAGTTTCGCGAGAGCCTCAGCCGCCGCGCGGCGCTCGCCGCTGGGCAACCCCGCTCGCGTCAGGATCGCGGCATAGACCGGAATGTATTTCGGGCTATCGGTCGAGCGCTCGGCGGCGAGCAACTCGGCATTGCTCAAACGCTTGAGCTGATACTCGACGATCTTGGGACTCTTATCGAGAAACAGTTTCGGCGGTTTGACGGTTCGGTCGGCTTGGCCGCCGCTGCCGTGGTGAGCGTGGCCGGCGGCCTCTTGTGCGTGGAGCGGCACCGGCAAACAGAGGCAGAGGACGAAGCTGGTGATGAGCCCGGTTCTAATCATGCGACATGGCTTTCTGCGTACGCGCTTTCGGAGTTCGGCACACAGTTTGCCACTTGAAAAGAACTCTGTCGACGCTCGAGCGCGCGGCACTGGTGTCCGCGCCGAGCGGAGCAAGGTCTACAAGAGTGAGGTGCAACTGTGAACTTAGGTCTACTGCTGTTGATTGTGTTCTTGGTATTGCTGATCGGAAGCGCACCGGTCTATCCCTACAGCCGCAGCTGGGGTTATGCGCCGATGGGAGGCCTGGGGACCTTGCTGGTGATCATCCTGATCTTGATTCTACTAGGCATTATCCCGTTTGGTGGGCCCGTGGCTCCTACGCCAGTGACGGTGCCTTAGTTCAAACGGTGTCTTAGTTGACATAGTCCGATGGCGGCGCGGACGGCCCGGGACCATTCCCGCGCTCTCCGCGCCTCCGCGGTTAAAACTATCAGAGCGTGCGCCCAAGTCGCACCAGAAGGGGGTGGAGTCTCGCTGGCCAGAGCGATATAACTAAACGACTACAACGCCTGCCCAGCCGCGATCGGGGTCAGGGCGTCAAGAATCCCACTGATCCATTCACAGGAGGTGTTGGTGGATTCCCTGATCGACCAAACCGCTACGGAAGCCGCGGGCGAGCGGCCTATCACCCAGCGCATCTGGCGCTTTGCCCCTCACGACGTTCCTGCGGTTCAGGCGCTGGCTAAACAGTGCGGCATCTCGGCAGTGGTCGCGCGGCTCTTGCTCCAACGCGGCATCGCGACCCCCGACGCGGTAAACGCCTTTCTCAAGCCCAAACTTTCCGAGCTCCGCAGTCCGTCGCTTCTGCCCGGTGTCGAAGCCGCCACGGCTCGCATCATGGCCAGCGTTCGCGCCGGCGAGCCGATCGTTGTCTATGGCGACTACGACGCCGACGGCATGACGGGCACTTCGATTCTTTATCTGTGCCTCAAGCGACTGGGCGCCAACGTCGTCTATCATTTGCCCAGCCGCGCCGAAGATGGTTACGGTTTGCATGTGCCATCGGTCGAGCGGTTAGCCGCTCATGGCAAGCGGTTGATCATCACGGTCGATTGCGGAATCGCCAGCGTCGACGCGGCGCGGCGCTGTCGCGAACTGGGGGTTGGGCTCGTCATCACCGATCATCACGGCTACGGGGCCGAGTTGCCCGTGGCCGATGCGATCGTGCACCCTGCTCTGCCGGGCGGGAATTATCCCTTCACGGGACTGTGCGGCGCAGGCGTGGCCTTCAAGCTCGCTTGGTCGCTGGCTCAGTCGGCTGCCGGTGGCGATAAGGTCGATGATGGGATGCGCAAACTGCTGCTTCAGTTGCTCGGCTTGGCTGCGATCGGTACGGTGGCCGACGTCGTGCCACTGATCGACGAGAATCGCATCATCGTCAAAAGCGGCTTGCGGGCTTTGGCCGGCGATCCGCTGCTGGGCGTCCGCAAACTGCTGGCGCTGGCCAAGCTTGAAGGAGCCGCTCAGCTCACCAGCGAAGACATCGCCTTCGCGCTTGCGCCGCGGCTCAATGCGGCCGGACGGCTGTCGCAAGCGCAGCTCGGTGTCGAGCTGCTGACGACTTACGACGATGCGCGGGCCGAAGCCTTGGCTAGCTACATCGAAACGCTCAACGGCAATCGCGAATCGATCGAGCGCAGCATCACGCTGGCCGCGCACAAGCAAGCCAAAGAAGTTCACGTGCTCAGCGATGATCACGCGATCGTCGTCGCGCACGCGGGCTGGCACGTAGGGGTGATCGGCATCGTGGCGGGGAAGCTCGCCGAGCGCTATCACAAGCCGGTCGTCGTCATTGCGCTCGATCCGCTCGGCTCGAAGCCCGGCACCGGTTCGGCCCGTTCGCCCAGCGGGGTGAACTTGCATGCGGCGCTCGAAAGCTGCCGCGACTTGCTCGTCGGTTGTGGCGGTCACGCCGCCGCGGCCGGATTGAAGATCGAGGAACACAACGTCGAAGCGTTCCGCGCCGCGTTCTGCGAAGCGTGCGCTGAGCAGATGGCCAATCGGCCGGCCGAGAAGATCATCCACATCGACGCCGAAGCGCCGCTCGGCCAGCTCGATCTGTCGACCGTCGAATTGATCGAGTCGCTGTCGCCGTTCGGTGCCGGCAACCCGCGGCCGCTGTTCTACGCTTCGGGCGTGACGCTATCTGAGCCGCCCAAGACGATGGGCAAAACCGGCCGCCACATGAGTATCAACTTCCAGCAGCATTACACGAAAGTTCGCGCGGTCGCCTTCGGTCAAGCCGAACATTGGCTGGCCGAGATGAGCGCGTGCACGACGCCGATCGACATCGCCTTTCGCCCGGTGATCAACGAGTTCCGCGGCTATCGCAAGGTCGAATTGCATCTCGTTGAGTGGCGCAAAAGCGCATCGACATCCTAGTGTGTGGCACTGGCTCTGCCAGTGTCTTCCTGCCGAAGTTTGCCGTGTTCAGTGTCACAAAGCCTTCCAATGCCGACCATGGGCGCTGGGGGCCTGTGCGCATCGGCCAGGTTGCGTTGGGAAGTTTAATTCGTGCAACAGGCTCGAGTACTTCGAATTTAAGACACTGGCAGAGCCAGTGCCACACGCGGAGTGCGCGGAGGGGAAAGTTGGTGGCAGCGCGTCCGGGCTTGATCGACATGATGCTTTTCTTTCCCACCAAGTATCCGGAGGGAGATTGGGAAGCAATTGGTCTGGAGCACGAGGACGTGTGGTTTGCCTCTGAGGACGGGACGCGCCTTCACGGTTGGTATTGCCCCGTCGATTCGCCGCGAGCGATTCTACTCTTCATGCACGGCAACGCGGGTAACATTGCGACGCGCGTTGAGTGGTTGTCGTATCTTCAGCAATCGCTGCACGTGGCGACGTTCGTCTTTGACTACCGCGGTTATGGCCGGAGCGAAGGGACGCCGTCGGTCGCGGGGCTGCTGCAGGACGCGCGTGCGGCTCGAGCTAAGCTCCGCGAGCTGGCAGGCATCGGCGATGACGAGATGCTGCTGATGGGCGAATCGATCGGCGGTGCGCTGGCGGTGAACTTGGCCGCCGAGTCGACGCCGCGGGCGGTGATTCTGCAAAGCGTCTTCACATCGCTGCGCGAGATCGCCGCCGTGCACTATCCGGGCTTTTCATGGATCGTGCCCAAGGACAAGCTCAACTCTTACTCGCTCATCATGCGAGTGCACGCGCCGCTGTTGCAGAGCCACGGCACCGCCGATCGCATTGTCCCCTACCGCATGGCCGAAAAACTTTTTCAAGCCGCCAACCAGCCGAAACGCTTCGTCACCATCGAGGACGCGGATCACAACGACTGGATCGGCCAGCAGTATGTGGAGGAGTTGTCTTCATTCATCCAGCGCGTGAGCACAAAAGAGAAGACATAAGAATTGAACCTCTGCGCTCTCCGCTCTCTCTCCGCGTCTCTGCGTTAAAA
>JBQCEI010000482.1:0-12034 GCA_051960375.1 Aureliella sp.
AGCGCCGCACCGTCTCGCTGCATCCTAAGTGCGGCATGGACCTCGATCCGAAGTGTGTCGACATCGACAACGACGGCGACATCGACATCTTGGCTCCTTCGCGGAGCGGTTTGACGCTGCTGGAAAACTTGCGCTTGGTAGCCCACGAAGGCTCGGTTTCCACCAGCGAGCTGGCCTCCTTCGAAGCGCCGCTGCCACAAGGCATCAAGCACAACGATTTCTCTACCTTCATCGATCCGGTCGACCGGCAAGAACAGCCGCTGACGATGCCGCTGGATTTGGGTGTGCGAAGACGGCAGATTCAGCGGCAGATGGAGCTGGTCATGGGCTCGCTGCCGAGCTCCGAGCGACGCGTAGATCTTGATGTCCAAATCGAATCGATCGAGCCGGTCGAAAAGTACACGCGGATCAAGCTGACGTACGTCCCTGAAGCGGGCGATCGCGTTCCAGCTTATCTGCTCGTTCCTCACAACTTGACCGCTCCGGCGGCGGCGATGCTCTGCTTGCATCCGACGCACTTCGAACTAGGCAAAGCTCAGCTCTTGGGCCTCGGGGGCAAAGTCAGTCGCTTTTACGCGCACGAACTCGCCGAGCGCGGCATGGTGTGTCTGGTGCCCGACTATCCCGGCTTTGGCGACTACCAGTTCGACTTTGCGACGCAAGCTCGCCATTACGCCAGCGGCACGATGAAGGCGATCTGGAACAATATCCGCGGCCTCGACTTGCTCGAGTCGCTGCCGTGCGTCGATCGCAACGCGATCGGTTGCATCGGCCATTCGCTCGGTGGTCACAATTCGCTCTACACCGCCGCCTTCGACGTTCGCATTCGCGCGGTGGTGACCAGTTGCGGCTTCAACGCCTTCGAGGACTACTACGGCGGCAATTTGAAGGGCTGGACCAGCGACCGCTACATGCCGCGAATCGCCTCCGAGTATGGCAGCGCTCCGGCGCGGATGCCGTTCGATTTTCCGGAAGTCCTCGCCGCGATCGCTCCGCGGCCGCTGTTTGTCAATGCGCCGCTGAACGATGCCAACTTCGCAGTCGTCGGCGTTCGCAAGTGCCAGCAGGCGGTCGAGCCGGTATACAAGCTGCTCGGTAAGAGCGACGCCGTCACGTTCGTCTATCCCGACGCCGAACACGATTTCCCCGACCAGGTGCGCGAGCAAGCCTACGAATGGCTCAAAAAACAACTCGCGCACTGAGCCAATATGAAGAATTGATATCGCGGAGTGATTGTGTGGCACTGGCTCTGCCAGTGCTCTTCTTTTCGAAGTGTGGAGGCATGCCTAGCAGGCGAGTTTCCAAGGCCCAAACTCGTTGCGAGAGGACCCGTTGCAGCATCAAGCCTGACAGGCATTGGCACGTTTACATGAATCGCTGGCTTTGGTACTTCGAATAAAGAGGACATTGGCAGAGCCAGTGCCACACGATATCGCGGAATCGCCTCCGCGCTCTCCGCGTCCTCCGCGGTAAAAACTCTTGGGTCCTAACGAAGCGGCGCCAGCCCGTGCAGGCGCCGCAGCAGCCCGATTTGGCCGGCGTGAATCGATTCGTGCAGCGGGCAAAAGAGCAGCGCGCCGAGATTGTTCGCGTAGGCTACATACGGCATATCGCTCGGCTGCAGCAGCGTCTCGGGAGCCAGTCCCGCTACCGTTTCGCAGCCCTCGGCGTGGATCGAATTGAGGCGCTCGAGCAAGCTCTCGGGGCTCGGCCGCTTGGCATCGTCGACCAGCGCCGCCGGTGAAGAACCTTTACCAAAGTTCTTGCGCAGCCAGCCCGGCATCAACTCCATGTCGCTCTCCACGCGGCCGCGCTGGCGAAAGAGCATTAGTCCATACTGAGCCACGGCGATGTGGCCGACTTGCCAAGCCAGATGAGTCGCGCTGCCAGCCGGCATGACGTACCACAGCTCCTGCGGCACCGCCTCGATCAGCTGCAGCGTGTACTGCCGCATCCATTTGATTTGTGCCAAGGCCTGATCGCGCCCCGCCAATACCGTCGCCTCGCTGAGCCCACCCGCATTGAGAGTCAAAAATTCCGACACGTTGTTTTCCTGTAAACACTTATTGCGGATCATGATTACTCGTTCCCAGGCTCCGCCTGGGAACGCACTGTCTTGGAGGCTCTGCCTCCCTGGCACCTGCCGAAAAGGTTAGCCTCCTTGCCGGGTGCAGCGAGGCAGAGCCTCGAAGACATCGCGTTCCCAGGCAGAGCCTGGAAACGAGGAGGAGGGTTACTGCGCGGCAGATGCAAACTCGGCGGGCAACGTCTTCTTGGCCGCCGTGGCTGCCTCGCGGCTGGTCAGCGACACCAGCGGCTCGCCTGGCTTGTCGGGCGCTTCGGTCAGCACCCACACCATCTTTTGATCGTCGCTGTGCAGGTCGGTTACGTCGGGAACGGGATTGCCGCGCCGAGCCAGTTCGGTCAGCGCCGCTCGCACCGGTTTACCCTCGATCTTAAAATCGCGGATCTGTTGATTGCGGGTAAAGCCGGCTCGCTGGAACCCCGGACCATCGAGTTCAAACTGCAGCGGTTTGGTGCCCGGAGGCAATTTCTCATTGGCTTGCTCGCCGATGAGTTGCAGCACCACCTCGATCCCTTGTTGATCGACGATGACGGTGATCGGCCGGTCGAGAATCTGTTCGGGCGTCAGTGGCTTCTGGCTGGCAGAGGCTGACGCAGTGGCGCTGGCCGGAGATCCGATCGCCGTAGTGGCCGAGGGCTGCAGCGCGATCCAGCTGGCGTAGAGCAAATTCGGAGCAGCCTCGGCAGGTAGATATCCGTTGGCGACCGCTTCGCCATCCTCGACGCCAAAGCGCGTTTGCTCGGCCATGGCTCGCAGCATGTTGGGGAACCGCAGAGCGATCGCTCGCCAATAGGGATGGGGCGACTGATTGACGAACCACGATTCGACTTCTTGCGGTAGCTTCTGCACGGCATCGCCCAGCTTCTGCCGAATCGCTCCCGCATCGCGGTCACTGGCTCCGGCCAGCCGCACTTCGTAGTACCATTGATCATCGAGGCTCGTGTTGAGCATCACGCCGCGCATATCCTGCGACAACCAGCGGACGAGCTGATCGGCCAAGCGTTCGGGAGCTCGCTCGATCAATTGACGCCCCTCGGTAAACAGAAAGCTCGGCGTCAGCAAAAGCGATACGTCTGCCTTGCGGTCAGTCCATTGCCAGAGATGTTCCAGCTGGCTGGTCAGCGGCCCGACGGCACCTTGCAGTTCGACCGCTTCTTTGACAAGCTCCACCGGGCCGACCGAGAACTCGGCGACGCTTTGCGAATCGACCAGCGGCTGGGCGGCCACGTAGTATCCGCGAGCACCGCTAGCCAGTAGCGCGAGTTCGCCAACTTTAGTTTCGGTCGGATTGCCCCAAGCCGTCTTGAGTTCCCCGAGCGGCTTGGCGGCTGCAAGATGCACGCGCAGGGCAAACTGCGGCGCGCCGCTCTGACCGGCGTACGCAGCGACGATCACTTCATCGATCGCTTCGACCGGCACCCCCGCTTCATCGGACAACCACTTCCAGAACGGACCGATGTCGGCATCGAGCAAGCCGAGCAACTCTTTGCCCTCGCTCTGCGCAAACATGTCCGCCGGTCGCAGCGACACAAACATTTGACCGCCCGGTGGCAGCAAATCGAGCGGCAGACGCTCCGGCTCGCGCGGCGGCGCCCACAAGACCTGCGCATCGCTGCCGACTAGTTCAAAGTGCTCGGCCAGCGGATTGGCGGGCTCGGTCGGTTTGGATTCGCCAGCGGCGCCGGTGGAAGCGCTTCCGCCGCTCGACGCCTCCGCCACGACCGGCTGGCGATCGCCGTCGGAGGATGACGACGAGCCAAAGCCGCCGTTGAGCACGAGGATCAACAGCAGCAGGGCAACCAGCGCCCCGCCTCCCATCGCCGGCACCAACCACGGAGTGTTCTTCTTGCGTTTGCTCGCCGGTCGGCGCACGCCGGGGCGAACCGGCGGCTTGCCTCTGCCGGGAGCGCGCACACCGCTTGCCGCCTTGGTGCCAGCGGCAGGTGCCGTGGTCACGGCGCCAGTCTCGGTTGGCTGCGGCGAAGTCGCGGTCGCGGCTGGCGCGGCGGCGGGTGCCGAAGGCGTCGCCGCAGCGACGACTGGAGCAGCGGCAACTGGCGCTACACTCACCGGCACTGCAGCAATTGGAGAAGGAGCAATCGGAGCAGAAGAAGTAGCAGCCGGCGCAGGTGTTCGCTGAGCAGCTGTCGGTTTCGGCGGGTTCGCAGCGGGCGCGGAGCCAGTCGTTCCGGACGCGGTCGCCGGCGCCGTGGCTTTGTCGGATACCACTTGAGCAGCGACAACTGGTTGGGCCTCGGTGACAGGCTTCGCAGTAGGCTTAACAGCTGGCTTGGGTTGAGCCGCAGGTTTGGGCTGAGCCTCGGGTTTCGGTTGAGCGGCCGGTTTGGCCGGCTCGCGAGTCGCCGGTGCTGGAGTTGCTGGTGCTGCACTCGCCGTAGGCTGAACTGGCGCAGGCGTCTGAACCGGCGCGGGTTGCGGCACGGGCGCTGGTCGCTCTGTGGCAGGCGTCGTGGCAGCCGCAGCGGTTGGCCGCGATTGGGCAGCGGCCGGTTTCGCAGGCGGAGCAGTTTGGGGCGCCGGTTGCGGAGCAGCTGCAGGCGCAGGGGTCGCCGTGGCGGTCTTCGCTGATGCAGCCGGGCCCGCGTCGAGCAGCCGCTGGACTTCGAGCAGGCTCTCGTGCAACTGCGTCGCGCTGGCGAACCGAGCTTCCGGGTTCTTGGCTAAACAGTGCAGCACGCAACGCGTCAGCGGTTCGGGAACGTGCGCCAACTTGCGCACATCGAGCTGCTGGTCAGCGTGCGCGGCTAAGATCTGTTCGGGCGCTTTGCCTGTGACCGGCGGTTGGCCGGTCAGCGCAAGCCACGCGACGCAGCCCAAGCCGTAGCAATCGGAATGTGGCGTCGCCGCTTGAGCCGGCAGCAAAAACTCGGGGGCCATGAAGTGCGCCGGCGAGAGCTTGCCCGGCCAGCGACTGCCCAGCAATCCGAGATTGGGCCGCTTCAGCCCGAGCGTTGCTCCGCAGAGCGGATCGCGGAGCAACTGCCACGCTCCCTGGTCGTCCAAACACAGGCGATCGGGAGCTACGCGGCCGTGAGCGATCTCGCTGGCATGCAGTGCAGACAGGGCGGCCGAGATCTCGAGCAACAACTGCATGACCGCTTGCGTTGCCAGCGGCTTTATCGACGTCGGCTGCTCGGCAAGGAGTCCGCTGAAGAGTTGGCCTTGGAGCGGCGCGACTCCCAGTTGCAAACCGCCGGGAGCCATCTCGGGAGCCGACACCTCTTGCAGGTGCGGACCGCTAACTTGCGAATGCCGCAGCGCGAGCGGCAACGAAGGATTGGCCTCGCGAATGGTCGCTTGCTCGAGGTCGGCTGCGGTGAGCCAACGGACCCAACTCGGCGGTGAAGTGGGCATCTTGGTAGCCACCCACCAATCGTTCCAGAGAGCTCGCACATCGGCAGCATCCTGCGGCGCGAAATTGACCGGCTCGATCAGTCGCCAACCGCCGCGCATCAGCGGCTCGTCCGAGCCGCTCAACAAGATGTCGGCCTGGAACTGGCTCAGCTTGCCCAGCGCGACCAGTTGGCTGGCCATGCGACTGCCGTCGATGGCTTCGCTGGCCGAAAGTCCCGCCGACGCTTCGGCGGCCCAGCTGCGGCACTGCATTGGCGAAGCCAATTGCTGAGCGGCAATGCGTTGCCAGAGTTCTGCGCTCGATAGGCTCATGCTTACGCCTGATACAGCAATCGTCCACAAGATGGGCAAATGACCGACACATGATGCGACAAGCGATCTATCAGCTGCGGCGTCAGCATTTGATAACAACCGCCACAGCAGTTGCCTTCGGTCTCGGCGATTCCGTCCTCGCCCTTGTGCAATACTAGTCGCTCGTATTCCCGTTTGAAATCGCCGCTGAGCTGCTTCTCGGTGTCGACCAGCTCGGCCATCACGCGCTGCAGATCGACCTGGACGCGCTGCATGCGCTCGGTGACTTGCTGCTCGACCTTGGCCGCTTCTTCTTCAGCCGCTTTGACGCGCTGCGTGGCCGGCTCCAGCTCCGCATGCACAGCGTCGGCTTGCTCGAGCAACTCGAGGATCTCATCGGAGAGAACGTTGTTGGCTTGGCGATCGGCTGCGATCTGTTCTTTCAGCGTTTGATATTCGCGATTCTCTTTAGCCGCATTCATTCGGCCTTCGAGCACGGTGATGCGTTGCTCGCGCTCGCGGAGTTGCAACTGCCGGCGGTCGGCATCCATCCGCAGACTCCTCTGCTTGGTGCGCAGATCTTCGAGGGCCTTCTTGGCCGCTTCGATCTTCGCCTTAGCCGCCTGGATCTGCTTGGGGCCGCGTTCCAGCTGCCCGTTCAAATCGGTTTTCTGACGGTGAATGCGGTGTAGGGTTTGTAGCACACTGGCGCTGATGCTCATTACGTATCCACAGACGAGGCTAGTTTTCAAAAATCAATACAAACGGTTCTGTACCGTTTTCATAGCACAGGCAGCTCCTCCAACGAGCGAAGAAGAAGCCAAACACAGAGGCACAGAGAGCACAGGGATTTGTGACGTCTCAGCTTCTCTCCGTGCTCTCTGTGCCTCTGTGTTTTACCCTTCTTTCTTCGATTCCCGGCGCAGCCAAGGCCGTATGGGCATCCTAACGCAGGAGGGAACGACTGAATAGTGAGCCCTTCATGCAATCAGCCCGTCGATCACCCGCCCGTGCACGTCGGTCAAGCGGCGATCGATGCCTCCACTTCGCACCGTGACGCGCGTGTGATCGAGGCCCAGCAGACGCATCAGCGTGGCATGAATGTCGTACACCGTGGTCGCACTGAGCCGGTCGGCCGGTTTGTAACCCCACTGATCCGATTCTCCGCAGGTGATGCCGCCGCGGATGCCGCCTCCGCAAAGCCAATTGGTAAACACGAACGGATTGTGATCGCGGCCTCGACCTCCCTGGCTCGAGGGCAGCCGGCCGAACTCGGTCGTCCAGAGCACGATCGTATCGTCGAGCAAACCGCGCTGCTTGAGATCCTTGATCAGCGCCGCAGCTCCGGAAGCCATGCCGAAAGCCAGCGGGCCGTGGTCGCGCTGGATGTCCTCGTGCGAATCCCAGTTCCGCCGCGGAAAGCCGTTGTCGTTGCCCGACCAAACCTGTACGAAGCGCACGCCGCGTTCTACCAGTCGCCGCGCTGCCAGGCACTTGCGGCCGAAGAGAATCGCTTCTTCGCGCGGGTTGATCTCCGAGGGAAATTGCGAGGGCACGTTGTCGAGCCCGTAAAGTTTTAGCACATGCTCGGGCTCGTCGCTGAAGTCGAGCGCCACCGGCGCGGCCAGCTGCATGCGAGCAGCCAGTTCATAACTTTTGATGCGCGCCTCCAAACGCGCATCATCGGCTCTGTCCGCGGCATGCCGCTCGTTCAAGCGCTCGAGCGCGGCTCGCATCGCTCGCTCGCCGTCGGGCGGCAGCGGGCGGCGCTGCGCGGCGGCAAACAGATCGGCGATCGGCTGCGGACGATCGGGATAAATCACCGTGCCAGCCGACTGAGGAGGCAAGAAAGCGCTGTCCCAGTTCTTCGTCCCGTTGGATGCCAACCCGCGATGGTCAGGCAAGACGACGAACGTCGGCAGATTGTCGTTCAAGCTGCCGAGCGCGTAGCTGACCCACGCGCCAGCCGATGGAAAGCCCGGTCGATCAAAGCCGGTCGTCTGCAGCAGCGTCGCCTGGCTGTGAACGCCCGACTTGCCGACCATGTTATGCACAAACGCCATCTCGTCGACCACTTCGCCGAGCTGGGCGACGATGCTGCTCAGCGGCTTGCCACTCTGGCCATAAGGCCGAAATGGCCAGACCGGTCCGAGCCACGGGCCGAGGCCGTTTTGAAACGCTTCGATCGGCTCGCCGAAGTCGCTCGGTTTGCCGTGCAAGCGCTCCAGCAGGGGCTTGTAGTCGAAGAGATCGATGTGGCTCGCCGCACCGGCCATGAATAGCTGAATGACGCGCTTGGCCCGCGGCCGGTGATGATACGCCCGCCCCGATTCGGCCGTGAGCGACGATGCGGCTTCCAGCACGCTGTCGCCCGCCATGCCGTCGCCGGCGAGCAGGGCAGCCAGCGCGAGACTCCCCAGCCCGCAGCCGCTCTGTGCGAGCCAATCGCGTCGCGAGACGAGCGGCCCGCTACCGGCATGGCGGTAAGCGCTGCCGAGTTGCTGCTTACTTTCAATCGACATAGACGAACTCGTTGAGATTGAAAATGACTCGGGCCACTGCGGTCAGGCCGTACTGGTCGGCCATCTCGGCGAGCACCTGCGATTCTTCTTCGGTCGGCTCCCGCGATAGCGCATCGGCAAACATTTTGCGAATCGCGCTCGGCCAGTTCTTGGTAACTGATCGTTCGGTCGATCGTGTGCTGATCTGCTCAAAAGACCTCTCGATGCGACTGGCCCATTCTTCGGCCGCCATGAGCGTGAAGGCATTGTTCAGCAGCGCGAGGGCTTGGGTCGCCGAGTTCGACTGGCTGCGCACGTCGACTTGCATCGATGGATCGGCGCAGTCGAGCGAAGTCATCAACGGCTGCGTCTGCGAGCGAACGATGAAGCGATAGATGCTGCGGCGCATGGTCGCCGCGTCGCGCGGATCGTGCAGAGCATACTCGTAGTGCGGCGAGTGCTCCGGACGCTCGATCACAAAGTCTTGATAGCTCGGTCCACCCATCTCGCGCCGCAACAAGCCCGCGGTGGCCAGCATCGCATCGCGAATCGCTTCGGCCTCGAGCCGCTTGCGCGGACTGTGCGAGAGCCAGCGATTCTGCGGATCGACGTCAGCCGCCTTTTCTCCTGGCTGCGACGATTGTTGGTACGTGCGGCTGAGCAGGATCGCGCGGTGCAGACGCTTGAGCGACTGGCCATCGCGAACTTCGAGCGCCAGTTGGTCGAGCAGCTCCGGATGCGACGGCACGCCTCCCATCCGTCCAAAATCGTTCGGCGTTTCGACGATGCCGCGATGGAAATGGTACGACCAGACGCGGTTAGCGATCGAGCGCCACGTCAGCGGATTGGCTCGATCGGTCAGCCAGCGGGCCAAGGCCGATCGTCGCTCGGCATCGCCCGACTCGAGCGTGCCCAGTTGGGGTTCGAGCGCCGCGATGCAGCGGAGCGCCGTTGGCTGAGCCTCGGGACCTTTCTGGCTCACATCGCCGCGAGGCAGTACTTCCACTTTGCGCGGCCGACCGCCCGTGGGACCCGTGCCGCTGAACGCGCCTTGGCCATGATGAATCGTGGCTACATAAGCAGTTTGCGGCGGCGGCAGTCTTTTCAATTCGAGCCGCACCAGAGCCAGCTGCTCCGCGGCGTGCTGCTCGCGCTGCCGGGTTTCCAGCGGCACTAAGTCTTCGAGAATCGCCGCTCGCTCGGCGGTCAACGTATCGATGTCGACAGTTGATCTAGCCCTTGGATACTTGCCATCGACCAGATTGCTGCGCGACCATCGCGGCAGAGCCTCGATCGAATCGAGCGCTGAGACCGGCTTGTTGAGAGCGACGTTCTCGCCGGCGGCGTCGAGCACGCGCAGCTCGGCCAAGGCGAAGATGTAATCCTTCTGCCGCTCGGCCAGTTGCGAGGCGATGAAGCGAACATAGCGAGCCGACTGGCCGCCGATTTCGACCGCTTGCAGGGCGATGCCGGGGTTGGTTGCATCATGCGTTTGGTGAACAACGCGTCGATCGCTTGAAAAGTCGCCGGAGCTCGAGAGCTCGATGCGATAGCCGCGCGGCCCGCCAAAGCCGTCGCCGATTCCCGCAAAATCATCGTGGCAAGCGATCCACTCGATGCGAGCGATATCGATCGACTGACCCAAGTCGACTTGCACCCACTTCAGCGCGTCGGGGGAACTTGCGATCGCCGAATGGTAACCGTGCTCAGCCGGATAGCGGGGCGAGGCCGACGAAGCTTCCTTCAAGCGCTTGTCGATGCGAGCCAGCTCTTCGCCGCCGGCGCGGGCGATTTCTTGCTGAGCGGCATCTTGTTCTTGGCGGAGCCGCTGCTCGCGTGTCTTCAGTTCAGTGAAGCGGGCCTGCAGGTGCGGGTCGCGGTAATACGCTCGATCGGCTCGGTCGAGGGCGGCGAAGACGGCTTGCAGGCCATAGTATTCCCGCTGGGAAATCGGATCGAACTTGTGATCGTGGCACTGAGCGCAACCGACGGTCAGGCTTTGAAAAGTCAGAAAGACGTTTTGAACCATGTCGTCGCGATCGAGATGCCGCGCAATGCGACCGTCGAGTTTCGATTCGGGAACTTCGGCATGCCCGATGAAGTCCCACGGACCGGCCGAAAGAAAACCGACGGCCTCGATTGCGTCGGCCTGGTGCGGCCACAGCACATCGCCAGCGACTTGCTCGGCGACGAACCGGTCGTACGGTTTGTCGTCGTTGAGCGAGCGAATGACATAATCGCGATACGGCCAGGCGTTGAGCCGCATTTTGTCTTTGTCGTAGCCGTGCGTTTCTCCGTAATGGGCAACGTCGAGCCAATGCCGCGCCCAGCGCTCGCCGTAGGCCGGCGATGCCAGCAGGCGATCGATCAGTCGCTCGTAAGCATCGGGACGCTCGTCGGCCACGAACGCTTCGACCTCTTCGATTGCTGGCGGCAAACCGATCAAGTCGTAAGTCGCGCGGCGAATCAGCTGGCGGCGCGTCGCCCGCGGCGCACTTGCTAGGCCATGCTCGATCTGCCGAGCGGCGATGAAGGCATCGATGAAGTTTTGCGAGTGCGAATCAAGTGCATTGTTGGATTGAGCTGCGCGGGAACGAACAGACGGGGAATCGCTAGGCGATGCGATGGCCACCAGCGGCTCGAGCGACCACCATCTGAAATCGGGAGTCGAATCGGCTTTGAGCGTATGTCCGGCGGGCCACGGCGCGCCGCGACTGATCCAGTTCTGCAGGGCTTCGACTTGGGCTCGGGACAGGGCGGGGCGCCCCTTGGGCATCGCCGGTGGCGCGCTGCCATCGGGCATGATCGCTTGCAGCAGTGGACTGTGCAGAGCATCGTCTGCGAGCACCACTGGCCCGCTGTCACCGCCTGCTGTTAAGCCTTCGGCCGAGTCGAGCGCCAGTCCGCCTTCGCGCTTTTCCGCGTTATGGCAGCCGACGCAGGAGCGCTCGAAGATGGGCGCCACTTGTTCGAGGAAGAGTTGCGTTGGATCGCTCGCGGCTTTATCGTCAGCCGGCAGCTGCTCGGCTACCAGACTGACGGCTACCAGACTGACGGTGGCCGCGACGCATCCGAGCCAAGCGATCAGCGGGTAGATTCGAGCCAACAACATCCGACGATACTCCGCGCTCTCCGCGCCTCCGCGGTAAAAACGGCTTTTTAGGTGGGGCGTCCAGTATACCACAAGCAACTTCAAGGGCTCCGCATGAACTCGCCGTCCGATAACGAGCTCAGCTACCAACTCGAACCCGATCTCACCGCCGCCGAGTTCATCTCGATACTCAAGCGTTCGACGCTGGCTGCCCGGCGGCCGGTAGATTCGCCGGAGACGATCGAGGGCATGCTGCGGCACGCGTCGCTGATCGCCACGGCCCGACGAGGGGCAGTGCTGGTCGGTGTGGCGCGAGCGCTCAGCGACTTCAGTTACTGCACGTATCTATCGGACCTGGCCGTCGATCAAGCGTTCCAGCGGCAAGGCATCGGCCGACGGCTGATCGAGCAAGTCCACCGCGCCGCCGGGGAGCACACGACGCTGATTCTCTTAGCGGCCCCGGCCGCGCGCGAGTATTACCCGCACATCGGTATGCTCGCCCACGATTCCTGCTGGATCATCCGGGGCAAAGAAGGGTGATATCTCGACGTGTCAGCCTTCTTGAGTCGCGAAGCAGCGCTCTTTCTGTAACCCGACGCGTAAGCGAGGGACGCACCCGCCACAGTGCCCGACATTTCCATGCTTCGGAAGACCCCTCACCCCCGACCCCACGACCCGCAGAGGGGCGGG
>JBQCEI010000483.1:0-6032 GCA_051960375.1 Aureliella sp.
GAGCTCGGCGCGGAAAAGTTTTCGAAGTGGGTGCTCGAGCAGAAGTCGCTGCTCTTGACCGACACGACGATGCGCGACGCGCATCAGTCGCTGCTGGCGACGCGCCTGAGAACCTACGACATGCTGCAAGTGGCGGATGCGTACGCCAAGCTCGCCCCGCAGTTCTTCTCGCTCGAGATGTGGGGCGGCGCTACGTTCGATACGTCGATGCGCTTCCTCAAGGAAAGCCCCTGGCAGCGACTGACCAGTCTGCGCGAGCGCATTCCGAACATCCTTTTCCAGATGCTGCTCCGGGCTAGCAATGCCGTCGGGTACACCAACTATCCCGACAACGTGGTGAAGCTGTTTGTGCGCGAGGCGGCCGATGCGGGCATCGACGTGTTCCGCGTTTTCGACGCGCTCAACTGGGTCGAGAACATGCGCGTGGCGATGGAAGCGGTCATCGAGAACGGTGGCATCTGCGAAGCGGCCATCTGCTACACGGGCGATATCCTCAACCCGAAACGTCAGAAATACAACCTCAAGTACTACGTCGATCTGGCCAAGGAACTCGAGCGGCTGGGCGCCCACATGCTGGCGATCAAGGACATGGCTGGCTTGTGCAAACCGGAAGCGGCTCGCTTGCTGGTGCGCACGCTCAAGTCCGAGATCGGCATTCCGATTCACTTTCATACGCACGACACGGCCGGCATCCAGGCCGCCTCGATCCTGGCCGCGGCCGATGAACAGCTCGACATCGCCGACGGCGCGCTAGCGTCGATGTCGGGCGGTACGTCGCAGGTCAACATCAATACGCTGGTCGAAGCTCTGCGATTCGGTCCGCGCCAAAGCGAACTCTCGTCCGACGTGCTGGTCGAGCTATCGGCCTACTGGCAAGCGGTTCGCGAGTTCTACGCGCCGTTTGAGAGCGAACCGTTGGCCGCCGGCGGCGACCTCTATCAGCACGAAATGCCGGGCGGTCAGTACACCAACTTGTATCAGCAAGCTCGGGCCCTCGGCTTGGCCGATCGCTGGCAGGAAGTTTGTTCGACGTATGCCGGCGTCAATGAAGTGCTCGGCGATATCGTCAAAGTGACGCCGACTTCGAAGGCGGTCGGCGACTTGGCGTTGATGCTGGTGTCGAACAATCTCCAACCGCAGGACATCGTCAATGCCAAGCGCGAGCTATCGTATCCCGCCTCGGTGATCGACTTGCTCAGCGGCATGATGGGACAACCGCCGGGCGGCTTCCCGGCCGATGTCCAGAAGTCGATCCTGCGCGACACGCCGCTCGTCAGCGGTCGACCGGGCGAATCGTTGCCGCCGGCCGATATCGAAGCCACGCGCAAGAAGATCGCCGAGATCACCGGCAGCGACGCGACCGACCGCCAATGCGTTACGTACCTGCTCTACCCGAAAGTCTACGAAGAGTACCTCGCCCATCAAAAGAAGTACGGCGACGTCAGCGTCTTGCCGACGCCCTGCTTCTTCTTTGGCCCCGACGTGTCGGACGAAGTATCGATCGACATCGAAACCGGCAAGCGGCTGATCGTGCGCTTCCTCACAATCGGCCAGCCGAAGTCCGATGGCACGCGAACGGTGTTCTTCGAACTGAACGGCCAGTCGCGCGAGATCGAAGTCGTCGATAACTCGCTCGAAGCCAGCGCCGCTCGCAACGTGGCCGCCGACCCGAACGACCTTACGCACGTAGCCGCCAGCATGCCGGGAATGGTCATCGCTGTCTCGGTGGAACAAGGCGACGAAGTCAACAAAGGCGACAAGCTGCTGGCGCTCGAAGCGATGAAGATGGAGACCGTCGTCTACGCCGACCGCGCCGGCAAAGTCGAACAGCTGCTCGCCAAATCCGGCATGCAAGTCGAAGCCGGCGATTTATTGGCAGTGATTAAGTAGGCTTCAGCCTTCAGGCTAAAGGCTAAAGGCTAAAGGCTAAAGGCTAAAGGCTAAAGGCTAAAGGCGTCGGAATCTTCTCGTGCTCGTGCTCGTGCTCGTGCTCGCTGAGCCCTGAAGCCTGAAGCCTGAAGCCTGAAGCCTGAAGCCTGAAGCCTGAAGCCTGAAGCCTGAAGCCTGAAGCCTGAAGCCTGAAGCCTGAAGCCTCACGGCGCCGCGACGCGCCGAACAGTCCCTTGCGCAATGCCCATCGCCGGTCCTTTGCGAAAGCCCGGTGGCGGGTTATTCGCAAACACCGAGCGGTAGTTCACGAACAATTTTCCAGTGCCCGAGATGCCGTTACACAACAGGCAGCCGACGATTTCGGTTTCCGCGGTATACGCGACGGCTACGGCCTTGGTGGTGAAGAACAAGCCGCGGAGCTGCGACGGATAGCTGCTGGTCGTATTCGAATCGCTCTGACCGCGGTATGGCGAGCTGGCCGGATTCAAGTTTCTGCCAGCGGTGCTTTCGCGCAGAGCGTCGCGCTGCACGTCGAGCGTTACTGGACAGTCGGCCAGCAAGCAGGGATAGTTGCCTTGAGCTGCTTCCCACAGCACCGCGCCAGAAATCTGCAAGCTGCTCGCATTGCGAACGACCACCGTCGCTTGCAATCTCGAATCCTTGATCCTCAGTGCGGCGCCGCCGCCATCGATGATATAGATTCCCTTGGCATTGAGCTCTCCGCCGAGCGTGTTGTTGGTCGCGGTGAGCAGCCCGCCCGAGATGAGCCGCTCGCCGCTGACCAGCGGCAAACTGGCGGCCGACAGATTGCTGCCGTTGCGCGTGTAGAACTCGAGAGCTCCAGCGTCCGGCATTTCGAGCGTTACCGACAACGAGTTTTGATTGCCGGTGATCAGGCCGGTGATGCTTCCCAGCGCATACGTGTTGCCGGTCAAGTACGAGTAGAAGGGCATTGTTTTTACGCTGCCCGGAGTCGCTAAGATTTGGTAGGTCGACCAAATGGCGAACCAACCGACATTGATGTCGTTGGAAGAGGCGACCGAGTAATTGAGCGCGTTGACGGCTGCTCCGGCCGGTTCCAATCCACATCGCCAGACATGCACTGCCTCGCCAACGGTGGCCGTCACCATGAGGTCGCAGCTATCGAGCGGCTGATCGTTCAGTTTGCCATCGCTGTCGATGACGCGGTAACAAAGCGTCCCTGGGCCGAACGCGATCGGAGCGACGTCTGTGTTGTTCGTGAGAGTCGTTCGCCAGCTGCTGTTTTGATTGATGCTAGACAGTGCCCATTCCAGACCGCTGTCGGCTAGCACTTGAACTTGCCGCAACTGGCTCTCGTCGCGCTCCAATCGCACCGCGCGGTAAGTGGTCATGGCGGCGGCCAGCGTCATGCTGGCCACGATCAGGCTGGCCAGCAGCACGATGACAAACACCGCGCCGCGTCGCTTGGTGGTGCGCCGCCTGAAACCGCTTTTTGCCGCGCGGGTGGTAACGAGCTTCGGGGTAACGAACTTCATGGTGCGGTACCACTTCCGTTTACCACTTGCTGGTTGTTGATGCGAGCCCCGCCGGTCCACTTGCGTCCCGACATGCTGAAGCTGACGTCGGCCGAAGCTTGAATCGTCGATCCTTGAGCAGCAGGAGCCAAGGCGGCACCGCTGGCCGATCGCAGGCTCGGAAAAGAATGCACGCGCCCGGTCGGATCAACGAGGTCGATTTGAATACGTTTTAGCGTGGTCGCGCTGGGTGAAACGGTTTGAGGTTGACCGACCACTGCGTAGCTTACCGTGATCGTCCCTCTCCAACCGCTGCTGTTGGGCAGCGCCGCCCCGTTGCGGTCAACCAGCGGATTCAGATTCAAGCCGTTGAAGTCGTCGACATCGTCCCACAGGGCGCGACCGCCTGGGCTTTCATTAGCATCGATGCCGAGCACCGTGGTCGAACTGTCGGGATCCTGAAAACACTTTTCGGAGATCTCGGTCAGCAGAACGGAGGCTGACTGGGCGGCTTGTAGTGCGGCGCCGCGGCGATTCAGCGCCACGCTCACCGAAGCTGCCGAGTTGAGCGCCACGACCAAGAGCAGCGAAGTGAGCATTGCCGCCATCGTCGTCTCGATCATGCTGAAGCCGCTTCGCTCGCCAATCATGGTCGCAGTGCCACCGTGCCCGTGCAGCTGATCGTGCTGAGCGGTGAGATCTGAAAGTTGGCCTGGTCGATCGTGCTGCCGGGAAGCGATTGCCCTACGACGGCCAGCGTCAGGTCGCTGTAGGAATACGGTATGTCGACCTGTCGCAGCAGAATCGGGCTGTGGTTGACGACCGATGGCAGGTCGTCAGGAACCCCGGGCCCAATGCCTGCCAATGCGCGGATGACGTACTGGCCGGGGTGCGAACCGCCGAGGCTGGGGGCGGGCAGTTGGCCGAGACCCGATAGATTGGCAATGCCGACGTACGGGTTGCTGCTGTTGCCAGTCAGATGGACGATGCAGCCAATCGCTTGACCAGCGTTGCCCCACGAAAACGTCGTGTTCGGGGGCACGTCGGTCGTATACCAAAAGGCCAGGTTCAAATTGTTGTCCGGTGAAGTCTGTGAAACCTTGATCCAGTTGCCGTCCGACTTGATGTTGCCAGGATTGTTGCACGCGGATAGCACAGCCACGCAGGCATCGCCCTTGAGGCTGCCGGCCGGTGCCGGGATCGTCAGGTTGCGCGCCCAGTCGCTGCGCGAGTTGGTCGACATGTTCGCGTAGCTGATGTGACCGCTGTCATCGAGCGGCGCAGGGGGCTCGATCGACTGCGGCTGGCGCGAGCGCAGGTTCAGTTGCATGTCGCTGAGGTTGGGCGTGAGGGCTCGCCATGTCACTCCGTCGCTGGACGTTTCCAAAGGACCGGCCGTTGCGCTCCAGCGATAATGCACCGATTCGAGCACACCGTCGCTGTCGCGATCGGGCACTTTCATTTCAATCGAAGTCGCCGTTCGATTGTCGACTTGCCTGGCTTCTCTGAGGTCGTTCTGAAGAAGCTGAATGCCACCTTGCGCGCTGGCTGCGCTGCTGGCCTGCGAGCTGACTGAATCGAGCGTCCGCTTCGAAATCATGATCGCGCCGCTGATCCCCGCCATGAGAATGGCCGCGATCGCCAGACTGATCACCAGCTCGAGCAGTTGCATCGCTCGGCGATCGCGCCGGTTCGTGCGCTGGTTGCGTGTCATGTCGAGTGAGTGGCGCATCATCATGGCGTCCCCGATAGATTGGTCACGGCGCTGCCGGCGTTGGACGTTTGCAGCAGTGCGAGCAGATCCAACGATTGACGCTTGTCTTTAAATTGGATTTGCAATGTCGCTTTCGTTAAAGGCTGATTGGTATTCGCATTGAGCAGTCGCTGATACATGTCAATCTTGCACGTGCCCGCTCCGTCGAAGTCGACTTGCGAAAACGTCAGGCCCGGGAAGCGCACGGCGTAATCGATCGCCTCGCCGCTCGGTGCGCTGCCTGAGGCGAGTGCCGGCGAAATAGTCAGCGTGCCGCTGCCGGTTTGAACGGAAAGCGTATGCGTTCGCGAACGAATCGCGGCGCTGCGCAGGGCCGTCCGCAGATCGCTTTCGATCAGCCGCGTGGCGCTGCGCAGTTGCTGGCGCTCGGTTGCCGCGGTCCATCGCGGAATGGCGACCGAAGCGGAGATAGCTACCACGAGCAACGTGATCACCAGCTCGAGCAACGAGAACCCCGTTCGCCGCCACGCTCGCGGGGCGGTTGGTTTGGATGGGCTCCGTGGGTTGCGACCAAAGAGAATGGGCTGGCTCACGCTTGCTGCCGCCGAAAGGGTAAATCTGCTGGCGAGTGTCGAGATTCGCTCCGTCGAAAGTGTAGGTTTTTCCAGAGGCGCCTCGACGAAAAGATTTGGCCCGCTGCCCGGCGCTGACGAGCTCCGGCCAAGGTAGCGGCGACAAAACCGTCACAACGCACACGACTGCAACGTGTCGTGCTGTTCTATGCCCGTTCAGAGTCGCGAAGCGACGGCATGTATTAGCCTGGGACGCAAGTCCCAGGTTTTGATGCGATACGCAGTCCAGCAAGTCGCGAAGCGACGGCATGGGGTTTGGCTCCGGCCGGATATCTCAAGTGAAAAGCTCGTGCCGTCGCT
>JBQCEI010000484.1:0-5468 GCA_051960375.1 Aureliella sp.
CCCGCTCGAGCACCCGCTGTTTTTCAGGAGGAAACTGAGTGGCGTAACATCGTATGGCGGCGAGCTTCTTTTCTAATTGGTCGGAGATGTCGACGGTGATCTGGGAACTGAATCCGAGATCCGAGACGGCTTCGAACGCCAACTGAAAATACATCGACACCGGGATGACGTGCACCGGCAGGCCGCCAAAGTGCGCATCCCACTTGGTCAAGCGCGAATAGAAGATGGCCGCCTCTGTGATAAGCATAGCCTGATAATGGTCGGGCGAAGCCATCGGTGTCTTATTTCCAAAGCCGATGACGATCTTCGGACGATAGCGGCGAAACTCGGTCGCCAGCGCGACGCGCACCTCGAAGCAATCGAACAAGCGACGATTGGTGAACGGCAGGATCTTGCGAACGTGGACGCCGAGCACCTTGGCAGCCGCTTCGGCTTCGGCGACGCGAATCGCCGGATCGTCGCACAGCGGAGTCGGCTCGCCGTTGGTCAAGTCGATGATCCCAACGCGATAGCCCTGGCTGGCCAGCTTGGCCAGCGTACCGCCGCAGGCGATCTCGACGTCGTCCGGATGCGCCCCGACGGCGATGACATCGAGGCCGTGCTCGTCGCGCCCCTGGTCGGCCGGAGGAATGATGTCGAGCCCGCTTTCCACGTTGACGTTCTCAGCTGCCTTTTCTTGCACCGTTGGAGCCCTGACTTGCCGAGTAAACTGTTTGCCGTTGACGAGCGTTCACTTTATCGCATTCTGCGGCGAACGTGTCCCGGGTTCATTTTTTAACGCATCTTCTCAGCGTTCTCTGCGTCGTGTGGCACTGGCTATGCCAGTGTCTTCTGCTTCGAAGTTGAAGGGTCGAAAGGCCCAGTAAAGTGTTCCAGTGCCAATCGAAATTCGGCCGAGACATGTCGCCAAACAGTTCGCCATTGGAGCGGCGTTTGTGGGCATGAACGCGGGTAAACTTCGAAAAAAGAGCACTGGCATAGCCAGTGCCACACAGGAGTTGGCCCCAAGCCCAACTTCAAAACTTACGCGTCGGGTTACCCAAGCCGGCACAATCATTACCTCCCGAAAACTTACCGCAGAGCTTTTAGTTTTTCTGCGACGAAAACTCACGCTCTGGCGCTCGGTCGCAGGGTGGGCAGTAGAGTTCCTTTGCAATCAAGGATTCGCTGATCATGCGGGTCATTGCGCACAGGTTTTTCAGGAAAAGACAGTTCTATTAGCTGGGGGGGCAGCATGTCCGTGTCTGAGGTATCCAACGTAGGAGACACGCTGGTCGAGATGGATCGTCGGGTGAAGGATCGTCGTCTCGAGAGCACAGGCACGGAAGCAAAAGGGGAAGAGGCACCCAAGCGTCGCAAACAACAGCGCCGCCGTCAGATCGATCCGACCACGTGCGAGCGTGATTACAGCAACGATGAAATCGCTTTCATGCAAGCGATCGACGACTACAAACGCCGCTCGGGACGCATGTTCCCGACGTGCAGCGAAATTCTGGAAGTGATCCGCGACATGGGCTACGTCCGCGTGACCAACACGCCCGGCGCCGCCGCTGCAGCGGACAACTCCAGCGAAGCCGCCAGCGAAGAAGTCTCGCAGTCGGCTTAATAAGCGTTCGCAATCGCAACACGACGACTCGGCGCCTCGCTCCATGGGTGAGGCGCCGATCTTCTCTGCGCAACTCCGCGCTCTCCGCGCCTCCGCGGTAAAAATCTTAGCGGGAAACGGCGTGCGACTGCGCCAAAGCCGCGATGGCTTCGCGCATGGCCCCGCGGTCGATCTCGTGCACGTTCCGCGGCTGACCGAGCTGCGACAACAGCGTGATGGTGAGCTGCCCACCGAGATGCTGGCGGAATTCTTCCAGCCCATCAAACACCGCTTCTTCGCTCAGCGCCGCATCGTAGATCGGCAGATGCAAGCGCTGCAGGATGTCGAGCGTCGCGTCGGCCGTCGAGCGTTCGAGTCCCAGCCGCAGATGCGAGTAGAGCGTATCGAGCGCCACGCCGATGGCGACCGCTTCGCCGTGCCGCAAGCCGTAGCAAGTCAGCGCTTCGAGCTTGTGCGCCGACCAGTGCCCGAAGTCGAGCGGCCGAGCTTCGAGCATCTCGAACGGATCGCCGCCGCGAGTGATGTGCTGCAAATGCAACAGCACCGACTGGCGAATCGCATGCCCGCAAGCTTCAGGCGAGCGCGTGGCAATCGCGTCGGCATGTTCGTTAAGATAATGAAACAGGTCGGGGCTCTTGAGCAACGAGACCTTCACGGCTTCGGAAAAGCCGCAGCGGAAATCGCGATCGGGTAAACCGCGCAATAGACCGCTGTCGTTGACGACCGCCCAGGGACAGGCAAACGTCCCCTTCCAGTTCTTCTTGCCGAACCAGTTGACCGCATTCTTGACGCCCACTCCCGAGTCGGCCTGGGCCAGCGTCGACGTGGGGAAGCGAATCAGCCGAATGCCGCGATGGGCGATCGCGGCGGCGTATCCGACCGTGTCGAGCACCGCTCCGCCGCCGATGACCATCACGTAACTGCGGCGATCGAGATTCGCTTCGTTGATCGATCGCAAGACTTGTTCGACGTACCGCGGATCGTTCTTGATGTCCTCGCCGCCGACCAGCACTTCGATCGGACCGGCTTGGACCGTGTGCCGCGGGTCGGCAGCCAACTGTTGCTGAACGCGATGCAATAGCTCGGGATCAAAGTCCAACAAACCGCTATCGATCCATACCTGGACGCGAGCCGGCGTTCCCGGAGCGTGCTCGAGCAACCGGGCGACGATATCGAACTGACTGCCAAAGCAGTCTTCGGTGAATCGCAGCCGATGCACCATCGGCACGGAGAATTCGATATCGAGATGGTCGGCAGCGTTGGCGGGATGAAACGGATCAATCATTCGGTCAACGAGCCAGACGATGCGGCTGCGGCAGGAGGGAGGGTGGGATCGAGACGGCGCAGCGACGAACAGGTGGAAGCGCTTGCCTGCCTGCTATCTTAACTAACCTCGCCCGCTGAGATACCCTACTGGACCCCGGCCGAGCTCGGCATTTCGTTTTTTTGTCTCGCACCGCTCCTGTTACAGGTTTCCTAATGCGCCGTCACGGACCTTGGACAATTACCCAATCGGCCAAAATCTACGAAGATTCCTGGCTGCGGCTCGACCTGGACCAGGTTATCCGCCCCGACGGTTTGCCGGGTACGTATACGACGGTGCAGCTCAAACCGGGCGTTACGGTCATCGCGCTGGATGAACAGCAGAACGTTCACCTGACCAGCGAATTTCACTACGCGGTTGGACGCGTCACGCTGGAAGGTGTCAGCGGCGGCATCGAACCGCACGAGCCGCCGCTGGTGTGCGCCAAGCGAGAACTGGTCGAGGAGCTGGGCATCATCGCTAGCCAGTGGACACACCTCGGCGCGGTCGATCCGTTCACCGGCTCGATCCGCTCGCCGGTCGACTTGTATTTGGCCGAGCAACTCGCCTTCACCGACGCGAGTCCGGAAGGAAGCGAATTGATCGAGCGCGTTTCGATGCCGCTGGCCGAAGCGATCGAGCACGTCATGGACAACCGCATCACCCACGCACCCAGCTGCGTAGCCCTGCTAAAAATCTGGCATCGTCGCCAACAGTCCTAAACGAAACATCCCTCCGCGCTCTCCGCGCCTCCGCGGTAAAACTTTTCATGCGATATCGCAGCACCCGTCAACTCGTCGAAGACTTGCGCCGCTCGGGCCGGCTCGTCGAAGTCGCGACGCCGGTCGATCCGTATCTGGAGTTGGCGGAGATTCAGCGGCGCGTGTTCCGCAGCGGCGGACCTGCGGTACTTTTTTCCAACGTGATCGGTTGCCGCTTTCCGGTCGCTTCGAACTTGTTCGGTTCGCTCGAACGAGCTCGGTGGATCTTTCGCGATACGTTTGAGAGTTTGCAGCTGGCGGTGCGCTGGAAAGTGCATCCCGAGGAAATGCTCGCTCGTCCGTGGCAGCTCTGGCGAGCGCCGCAACTGGCTTGGCACATGCAGCCTGCCCGCAAGCGCCGCGGCGCGGTAATGACCGAGCAGTGCCGCCTCAGCGAGCTGCCGCAAATCGTGTGCTGGCCCGACGATGGCGGCCCGTTCGTCACCTTGCCGCAAGTGCTCAGCCAAGCGCCCGACGACACCCGGCTCTCGGCGATCAACCTCGGCATGTATCGCATCCAACTAGCCGGCAACGCCTACCAGCCCGATCACGAGTGCGGCTTGCACTATCAAATCCATCGCGGCATCGGCGTGCATCATGCGCGAGCGATCGAACTTGAATGTCCGTTTCCAGTCAACGTGACCATCGGCGGCACGCCGGCGATGACGCTCGCGGCGGTGATGCCGCTGCCCGAAGGGATGAGTGAGCTGGGGTTCGCCGGCGCGCTGGCCGGCGGGCGCATCGGACTGGTGTGCCGGGCCGGCCAAGCGCCGCTCGTCGCCGATGCCGACTTTGCGATCGTCGGCTCGGTCGACCCTAACCAGCTGAAGCCCGAGGGACCGTTCGGAGATCACCTGGGTTACTATGCGCGCGTGCATGACTTCCCTGTGCTCAAGGTTCAGCAAGTGTGGCATCGCCCGGATGCCGTTTGGCCGATGACGGTCGTCGGCAGGCCGCCGCAAGAAGACACGGTATTCGGACAACTGATTCATGAACTCACCGGACCGGTCATCCCGAGCGTCTTGCCGGGCGTCCGCGCGGTGCATGCGGTCGATGCGGCCGGCGTGCATCCGCTGTTGCTGGCCATCGGCAGCGAACGCTACACCCCTTATGCCCGTCCAGGGCGACCGCAAGAACTGCTGACGCAAGCCAGTGCGATTCTTGGCCAAGGGCAGCTATCGCTCGCCAAATACTTGTGGATTACAGATGCCCCTGTCGCCGGCAGTAACGGTGGCGGCGGTTTGGACATTCACGACGTTCGAGCTTTCTTCCAGTACGTACTCGAGCGCGTCGATTGGTCGCGCGATCTTCATTTCCATACGCGAACCACGATCGACACGCTTGACTACTCGGGTGAAGCGCTCAACGCGGGCTCGAAGCTCGTGGTAGCCGCGACCGGATCGGCGCGGCGCGAACTGAAGAGAGACATCGATGCAAGTTTGAGCTTGCCCGATGGCTGGCAGAAACCGCGTCTGGCGATGCCCGGCGTGCTATGCGTGCAAGCCGAACCGCTGGCGCATGCCGACGCAGCCACGCAGCGGGCGTGGCTGCGCACGTGCGATTCGCTGCCGGTCACGCATCCGCTATGCGACTATCCATTGATCGTGCTCGTCGACGACAGCGAGTTTGCTGCTCGCAGCATCGACAACTGGGCATGGGTCGCTTTTACGCGGAGCAATCCCGCCGCGGACGGCATCACCGTCACCCTCCAGCACCACCCGACCGGCACCGACGTGACCCGTCGCGTCGACTGGGTCGTCTGCGCCGTCCAGCAGCGCGCGGACGACGCCCTGTGGCA
>JBQCEI010000485.1:0-4804 GCA_051960375.1 Aureliella sp.
GTGACGATCATTCCCGCTTTCAGCCTCGGGCGAACGCAAGAACTGCTCTACGAGCTCAACGAAATCTTTCATCGCGTCGAGCATCGCTGCGGCTGCGCGCTGCTCAACGCAGTCGATGTAATCGTCGATTCGCCGCTGTCGACGCGGCTGACGCAGATCTACGATTCGATGCGCGAGTACTGGAGCGACGAAGCCAAGCATGTGCTGACCTACGATGACCAGCCGCTCGTCTTCGACAATCTCACCACGGTCGATGGCCAGCGCGATCATGCCCGTATTGTCCAGTACCTGCGGCGCTCCCAAAGGCCGGCCATCGTCATCGCCGGCAGTGGCATGTGCACCGGTGGCCGCGTCGTCGACTATTTGAAAGCCTTTATCGAGAACCCGACGACCGACGTCGTCTTCGTCGGTTATCAAGCCTTAGGCACTCCTGGCCGCTACATTCAAGACCAGTCGGGCTGGGTCAAGCTCGACGGCATCCGGCTGGACATCAAGGCCGCGGTACATACGCTCAGCGGCTATTCGGCGCATGCCGACCAGGCAGACCTGCTGCGCTTCGTGCAGGGGATGAAGGAGCGGCCCAAGGCGATCCGCCTGGTGCACGGCGAGCCGCCGGCCAAAGCCGCCCTAGCGGCCAAGCTGGTCGAGCTGGGCTATCGCGTCGTTTGATGCCGCTGAGTCCGCGCGTTCTGATGCGTTCTTGTGTGGCACTGGCTATGCCAGTGGCTTTTTCTCGAAGTTTACCGCGTTCAGCCCTCGAACGCGCTCCGATCGCAAACTATCTTGCAACAGCTCTCGGTCAAAGTTGGTGGCACTGGAACGCTTCACCGGACCTGCTGACGTGTCAACTTCGAAACAGAAGACACTGGCATAGCCAGTGCCACACGGGAGCGGCCGGCGCGAGGACAGTGAACGCTCGTCGCACTGGCGAAATAGTGGTTGAAAATCTACACTGACTCGCGTGTTTATCCCAGCAGCGAAGGCCAACTCGATCTACCCAACCGACAAGACGGGCACAGTGGCCGTTTGGGCACTGTTGTTCGGGACATTCTACATATTGACGGCCGAGCTGGGGTTTGCCCTTTCCTTTGAGCAAGGAAACGTGGCGACCTTCTGGCCGGCCAGCGGGTTATTCCTGGCGGTGTTGTTGTGGCAGGCTCCGCAGCGCTGGCCGGTGTTCATCGCCGTCGGGGCGCTGGCCGACTTGGCTTTCCATCTCTTCTTGCACAACAAGCCGATTTCGCTCGCGATCGGGCTGACCAGCGCCAACACCGTCGTCGCGGTTATCGGAGCCGCCATGCTGCGGTGGCGATTCGGCGGCGAGTTTTCGCTGAAGCGCCTGCCCGACGTGTGCTGGTTGCTGATCACCGCGTGCGTGGCCCCGATGGTCAGCGCCACCATCGCGGCGTTTAGCTCGCGATGGAGCTTCCCGTTCGCGCCGTTCGACCAACTGTACTACGCGTGGTGGATCGCCAACAGCGTCGGAATCTTGATCGCCGCGCCGCTGACCTGGTGCGGCTTGACGTGCAAGTCGAGTTCTTGGCAATGGCCGGGCTGGAAAGCGACGCTCGAACCGGTCGCCAGCTTGACCGCCTCGGCGATCGGATCGTCGATTGTGTTCTTCAACCCGGCCGAGTTGCTCTCGTTTCCCTTCCTGCTGCTGCCGCTGTTGCTTTGGCCAGCCCTGCGCATCGGCACGGTCGGTGTGGCCGCCAACGTCGGCATCATGGCCGTGATCATCACTCTGGCTACGCAGCTGCACGCCGGGCCGTTCTTTCACGGAGTGGCTCAGCCGGCTCTCCAAGCGCTCTACGTCCAAGCCTTCCTGGCCGCCTCGGCTGCCCCGTTTCTGGTGCTGGCCGCGATGTGGCACGAGCGCAAAGAGGCCGCTGAAGAGATGGAACGACGGATCCAGCAGCGCACACGGCAGCTGGCCGAAGCCGACCAGCGCAAAGACCATTTCCTGGCCGTGCTAGCCCACGAACTCCGCAATCCGCTCTCGCCGCTCAGTCATGCGCTGGAAATCTGGCCCTCGGTGCGCTCGGAGCCTGAAAAGCTCGAGGAACTCCGCTCGATCATGGCTAATCAGGTCCGGCACATGACCGGCTTGATCGACGATCTGCTCGACGTGTCGCGGATCGCCGGCGGCAAGTTGCTCCTGCGCAAAGAAGATCTCAACGTCTGCGATGTGGTATGCGCTGCAGTACGAAGCATCGAAGGGCTGGCGTCGACCGCGGGCCGCCAGGTGCAGCTCCATTTGCCCGAGCAGCCGCTGTTCGTCCACGGCGACCGAGCCCGGCTGGAACAAATCGTCGGCAATCTGCTACACAACGCAGTGAAGTACACCGACGACGATGGCAAGATCGATGTGATCGTCGAAGGATCCGAGCAATCGGTGCAGATCGCCGTGTGCGACAACGGGCCCGGCATCCCGCAGCAGGATCTGGAGCGCATCTTCGATCTATTCGCGCAAGTCGATCAAACGCTCGAGCGCTCGCACGGCGGGCTCGGCATTGGCCTCACGCTGGTGAAGAATCTCGTGTCGCTCCACGGCGGCCACGTCGAAGCCTTTAGCGAAGGGGTGGGCTGCGGCAGCAAATTCCAAGTCACGCTGCCGCGCATCGAGCCGCCCGCGAAGGGGCAAAGTGCGGTGCCGGCCGCCGCGCGGCCACTGCCCCATCGCCGCATCCTGGTCGTCGACGACACGCGGGCATCGGGTCGCATGCTGACGATGCTGCTGAAGAACCTCGGGCAAGAAGCCGAACTGCGTTTCGATGGCCCGTCGGCTCTCGAAGCGGCGGCAAGCATGAAGCCCGACGTGATCTTCCTGGACATCGCCATGCCGGGCATGAGCGGCTATGAGGTGGCTCAACAGTTAAAGGGCAACCCAGCCACCCGGAACATCGTTCTGGTGGCCGTCACCGGATTCGGCCAAGAGAGCGACCGACTACGCGCTTTCGCAGCCGGCTTCGATCACCACATCGTCAAACCCGCCAGCCTCGCTTCGCTGACCCGCATCATCGGCAGCCTGCGCGATGAATCACCCTAGCACGCGTAGAGCGGCGACCATTTCTTCTCTCCCCCTCGCCTCGCTTCGGGGAGAGGGGTCCGGGGGGTGAGGGGCGGGAGCGGAGATCTGTTCAGCCTCGGCAGACCATCTGTGTCCCGTTGAGCTCTATGGCGGATTCGTCCCTCGCTTACGCGTCGGGTTACATGAGAAGCGCGATCCGCCGCTCTCAACTGCCGCGCGATTTGACGATCTCGTCATGAGCGCGATGGACCGACTCGAAGAGCTGCTTCATGTGCTCGGTGGTCTCGTTCACTTTGTCGGTCATCAACTTCGACTCGTTCTCGATGATGGCCAGCTCCTTCTTGTACATCTCCAAGTCGGCCGACAACTTTTGAGCTTCGACCAGTCCTTCGCTGGTCATCGCCAGGCCGAGCTGATTGGCTTCCTGCAGGAAAGCCATTCGGCGATTGACGGTTTCGATCAGCCGAGCCACTTCGTCGCGGCGGAGCTTGAGGTGACCGAAGCCTTTTTCGTAGGCGTTGAGCGGACGGACATAGACGCGCTGAATCAGCTTGACGTCGCCTTTGGCAATCATGTCGCCCGCTTGCTTCTGTGGCAGCAGCAACTGCTTGCCTTCGGGCAGCGAGACTCTCTTGTTCTCGCCGCGTTTGATGCGGATATCAACCGTGCGGCCGCTGGCATCGAAATAACCGCCGATGGTCGCGTTGGCCTGTTCGTCGCTGTCGACATCAATGTCAAACGGCTTGACCACTTCGACCTGGAACCAAACGTTGCGAGCCGGGTCGGTCTCCAGAGCCGGCGTGCCATCGCGGAGATAGCTGTCGATGACCGCTTGGCGGCGCCCGTTCTCTTCGGGAATCCCTGACAGGAGATTCTTCAGCAAGGCTTCATCCATGCGGCCGAATACGGCGTCTTCAGTCGGCTGCGAGCCCTCGGCGGCGAAGGCATCGTGGCTGTCTTGCGGCAGCAACTCGTAAAGGCTCCAAGTCACGGCGTTTTGGACCGCTTGCTGTTGACCCGGTTCCAGCGGCGCGGTCGGTCGCAGCACGACTTGAGCGGCGTTGCTCTCGGCGACTTTGAACTCGCCCAGATAAGCGCCAGGAATGGGGCGTTTGTTTTCGTCGGGCACCTGCTCAAAAGCGTACAACACCATCTCCAGCGGAATCGAGCCAACTTCGCCGGCTGCGGCTGGCGCGGCTGCGGCAGCGGGCTCGGCCACGGGCATGCCTTCCTCGCCCGGTACCGGCGGCGGAGCTGGCGGAGCCAATTCGAGGCGAATTTGCTCTCCTTCGATATTCAGCTTGCTGACGTTGCGCCACACGCGACCGCGATCGGCCGTCAACCGCCGCACGGCGCTATTGAGCGACACCAGTGCGACCTGGTCCTCGCTGATGTGATCGCCGCCCCAAGTCAGGACGTTGTTTTCCTTTTGCAGCTTGGCCAACTGGTCGCGCGTCTCGGTATACGCCTTCAGCCCGGTCAAGCGCGCATCGAGCACGTTGGCGCTGAAGAACAGAAAGGTCCAACACTCGATGAACAGAATGCTCAAGAGGATCGTGTGCAGGA
Source organism: Aureliella sp. (assembly GCA_051960375.1). GTDB lineage: Bacteria > Planctomycetota > Planctomycetia > Pirellulales > Pirellulaceae > Aureliella. Next base: position 4,598 of record JBQCEI010000485.1, read on the forward strand.
TGCCCCACGACCGCGCCGTGACCACCATCAGATAGATGAACACGAACAGCGAAATGACGATCAAGACGAGGATCAGTATTCCACCCAAAGACATGGCGGTTTGCTTTCCAACGCTTTGTTGAACTTATGAGCCGATCGGACGAGCCCGCAGAGCTGGGGCAGCCAGCGCAATATCCGATCCACTCAAGCCGGCAGACGAGACACACA
>JBQCEI010000486.1:0-6340 GCA_051960375.1 Aureliella sp.
GGCCACGATCGGCACCTTCAACGACGGGAAGCCGGCACCCGGACGTAGCCGGAAATGCCTTGTCAGATAGGAGAAACCACACGGCTGCGCCAGCTCCACCGGCGGCCGGGCGCCGATCTCGGCCAGCCAGTACCCGATCCGGCTGGTACGGCCGGTGGCATCGACGACGAGGTCGGCCAGTTGATCGCTGGTCAGATTGGCCAGTTCTGCAATTGCTGCGGGTCGGTTGTTCATGTCGAGCAGGATCGTATCGGGCACCTTCATCTGCTCGCGCACGAAAGCCAGCCGGCTCGGGTTGGTGTCCATGACGATCGTGCGAGCTCCGCTGAGCCGCGCGAACTCGATGGCCGACAAGCCGATCGGCCCGGCGCCGATGACCAGCACATGCTCCTGGTCGGTCGGCCCGCCGCGATCGATCGCGTGGCAACCGATGGCGAGCGTTTCCACCAGCGCCAGCTGTTCGTAGGTCAGCGTGCGCGAAACGTGCAGCTTGCGGGCCGGCAGCAGCATGCGCTCGGTCATGCCGCCATCGCACATCACGCCGAGCGTCTTGTGGCTGGCGCAGCAGTTGGTAAAGCCGCGGCGGCAGGCGTAACAGTGCTGGCAGTTGATGTACGGTTCGACCGAGCAGCGATCACCCGGCGCGACGTTGACGACTCCCGAGCCGACCTCGAGCACTTCGACACCGAGCTCGTGCCCAGGGATGCGCGGATAGCTGAAGAAGGGCATCTTGCCGAGATAACCGCCGTAGTCGGTCCCGCAGATGCCGATGCGATGGATGCGCACCAGCGCTTCATCGGCCGCCGGACGCCCCGGCTCAGGAATATCGACCGCGCGAAACTTCTGCGGCGCGTCGAGCGAAATGGCTTTCATGGAAGGCTTCAGGCTTCAGGGATCAGGCTTCAGAGAATACGGCATGCATAAGATAACCAACTCTCGATCCCAAGTGTTACTTCCTGACGCCTGACGCCTGACGCCTGACCCCTAGTTATTCTCCGGCAAGCCTTCCTTGTGTCCGACGTTGTGGACGGGGGCGAAGATTTCGAGGACTTCCTGCAGCAGTTCCTCGTCGATGGGCTGCTCGGCCCACTGAGCCCATTTGCGGACGTTGTTCGGATTGGCGCTGCCGGCCACCGTGGTGGTGATGTCTTCGTTGCGCAGGCAGAACTGCAAGGCGAGCTGAGCGATGTCGACGCCGCGGCGCTGGCAGTGCTCGGCTGCCATGCGCGCAGCGGCTTGCACGTTCGGCGGATCGCGGAACCAGACCGGCAGCGGCGAATTAGTCAGCAAGCGTGCGCTGAACGGGCCGGCGTTCATGATCCCCACGCCGCGCTGTTTGAGCATCGGGATCGTCTCGTCGGCAAAGCGAGTGTTCTGCAAGGTGTACTGGTTGTAGCTCAGCACGCAATCCAGATCGGTCTGCTCGAGGACCGTATGAAAAATCTTCTGCGGATAACCGCTGATACCGACGTAGCGGACCTTGCCCGCCTTTTGCAGGCCTCGGAGCGCCGGGAGAGTCTCGTGGACGATCTGTTGCAAAGGTACGAATTCGATGTCGTGGCAAAGCACGATGTCGAGGTGGCCGCAGCCGAGTCGATGCAGCGACACGTCGACGCTCTCGGCAACGCGCTTGGCCGAGAAATCGAAGTGCCCCACGTCGTAGCGGCCGAGCTTGGTGCACATCGTGTAGCTGTCGCGCGGCACGTCCCGCAGTGCGACGCCCAGCAGCACTTCGCTCATCCCGCGACCGTAGAACGGCGAGGTGTCGATGAAGTTCATCCCCAGCTCGAGCGCCGCACGGATCGAAGCGAACGCTTCATCGAGCGTCACGCCGCGGAACTCCTGCCCCAAGGAAGAAGCTCCGAAGCTCAGGATCGGCAGTTCCAGATCGGTCTTTCCCAGTTTTCGTCGGTGCATTTTTTTAGGCTTCAGGGGTCAGGCGTCAGGCTTCAGGTTTGTTAGGACCACAGGTCCACGATTCCCCAGCCAAGTCGTCTCTCCCGTCGCCCTGCTTCCTGCGCGGGCGAGGGCTGTTTACTAGCCGGCTCAAACTCAATTGCTGGAGAAGGGTGTCAGAGCTCACTAGGGGGGCGTTAGCTTATCACGCTATCACGGCCTCACAAGTCGTGCGAGCGCGCAGGCGATGAATCTTAGGCCGCTGATTTAGCCTGAAGCCTGACCCCTGAAGCCTGAAGCCTTGTCCTACTTCAGGCGTCAGGCGTCAGGCTTCAGGCGTCAGGTTTTAGGGCCAAAGGCCCGGTGATTCCTTAGCCCAGGCCGGCGGCCTGGGACTGGTTGCGTCGGCAGCTTGTTGAAATTCATTAGCCGGCACGCGTCAGCGTCCGGTTTCTAGCTCCAAAGCGCGGGCTAACGCCGTTGCCTGCTTATTGATGGAACCACACGGTCTTTTGCAACGGGGCGCGCCAGCCTCAGGCCGCTGGCCTGGGCTAAGGAATGACGGGCCTTTGGCCCTGATGCCTGAAGCCCAACTCCTGAAGCCTGATGCCTGAAGCCTGAAGCCTGCCTTACAGCCCGTAGAAGCGGGCGGCGTTTTCGCCGAAGACTTTGCGTTCGACTTCCGCGCCGAGCGGGCGGATGTAGTCGTGGGCCAGCTGGTAGACCTGTCGGTAGCTGCCCGACAACAAGGCGACCGGCCAGTCGGACCCGAACATCAAGCGGTCGGGGCCGAAGGCGTGCAGCACCACGTCGAGATAAGGGACGAAGTCGGCCGGTTTCCACTGCTTGAGCTTGGCTTCGGTGACCATGCCTGAGATCTTGCACATCACGTGCGGGTGCGAAGCCAAGTCGCGGATCTCCGAGGCCCACGGTTCGAGCACCGCGTCTTTGATCAGCGGCTTGGCCAGATGGTCGAGCACGAAGGGCTGGTCGGGAAAATGTTCGGCCAGCCGCAGCGCCGCTGGCAGCTGCTTGGGGTAGATCAAAATATCGTACGTCAGATCGAACTCGGCCAGGCATTTGATGCCGCGCTGGAAATGGTGGCAGAGCATGAAGTTGTCGTCCGGTTCATCTTGAACGACATGCCGGACGCCGACCAGCTTGTCATGCTGGCTGAAACTCTTCAGTTGCTCCTTCACGTTTTCGCTGCGGAGATCGACCCAGCCGACGACGCCGCGAATCATCGGGGCGGCATCGGCCAGCTCCAGCAACCACTGCGTCTCTTCGAGCGACTGCCGCGCTTGCACGGCGATGCATCCGTCCAGTTCGCACTTATGAAGCTCGTCGGCCAAATCCGCCGGCAGGTAGTCCTTGGCCAGCGGCGTGCCCGCTTGGATCCAAGGATATTGACCGGGATCAAAGGTCCAGAAGTGTTGATGAGCATCTAAGCGCATAGCAGTCACAACTTTCGTTCGCTCTGGGTTCCGCTATGGGCGGATGGTCGCTTCCAGACGCTCGACCAAGCGAGGCAGATAGCCTTGGTAACGCTCGCCCACCTTTTTATCGCTCGATTCCAGCCCTGTCAGCCCCTGCCCTACCTCGGCCCTGTGCGGCTCGCACCAATCCAAACTGTTCAGTGCCATCATGGCTACGAACACGCCGTGGCGGTTGGCGTTGGCCAATTCGACCAAGGCATGAATCGCCGGCAAGCGGTCCAGGTCGCTGCCGTAGCGGGCCAACGTCTCGTTGACCAGACAGCGTACATACGGAGAAACATCACCGAGCATGCCGCGCGCCGCTTTTACCGCTGTCTCGCGCTGGCGATCGGCCGCAGCGGCGATCAGGAAGCCGTTAGCTACCCAGAATCGCACTCCGGAGTCGGGATGCGTGCGATTTTCGAGCAGTTTATCGAACTGGTCGTCGCTTGGTCGCGACGCCACATCGGCTGCATCAAATAGCGCCGCAGCGGGGAATTTTTGGGCGTCGTGGGCCATCGTGTAAGGGGCCCCGTCGCCGGATCGCGACAGCATCTCTCCTTCAGGCAACAAACCGGTATCGCAAATGCGAATCATCCACTGGCGGAGCTCGCCGCGCAGACGCGCCAGCGGCTCGGCGTGCGCGTCGCTGCCGGCCAGGTTGTTGATCTGATACGGATCGGCTTGGATGTCGTAAAGCTCTTCGGGCGGTTTGGGCTGCCAGAAGAACGCTTGAGCCGCATTGAGCCGGCCGGCGTCGAATTCCGCTTTCCACACGCGCGTGGTCGGCGTCTGGAACATGTAGTCCAAGTACGTGCCTTGGGGACGCTGCGGGAAGAAGTTGCGAATATAGAGGTAGCGCTCGTCGCGCACCGCGCGCGACATGTCGTAGCGTTCATCCATGCGGCCGCGGAAGCCATAGTTGTACTTGCGCGGCTGGGCGGCGTACTGGCCGAGAAAGGCATCGCCCTGCAAGTGCTGCGGAGGTCGCACGCCGATGAGGCTGAGCATCGTCGGCACCAGATCGACAAAGGCGACCAGTCGATCGCTGCGCGAGCCGGGCTGATAGAGTTCGCCGGCCAGATGCTGATAGCGCGGCGGAACGACGACGATCAGCGGCACATGCAGACCGCTCTGGTACAGCCAGCGCTTGCCGCGCGGCAAGCCGCAGCCGTGATCGCCGTAGTAGCAGACGATCGTGCTGTCATCGAGCTTGTCTTGGCGCAGTTGCTCGAGCACGCGGCCGACCTGGCCGTCCATCTCGCTCAGCTGATCGTAGTACTGTGCCCAGTCCTCGCGCACTTCGGGCAAGTCCGGATGATACGGAGGCACTTTGACCAAGTCCGGATCGTGGGCCTTGACGTGAGGACGCTTGCGGATCTGGCTTTCGTGCGTCGTGGTGAAATTGAAGACGGCGAAGAACGGCTGGCCCGGTGCGCGCTTGCGCCAGTGAGCCCGCGGGCTCGATTCATCCCAGACCTTGTGGTCTTTGACGAGGTTGTAGTCTTCTTTGGAATTGTTGCTCGTGTAATAGCCTTGCTGCTGAAAATACTCAGGCAGCAAGAGAAACTCTTTGGGCAAGCGCACCTGACTGCGCATGTGCTGCGCGCCCAGGCTGGGCGGATACATACCGGTAATGATCGTCGTGCGGGCCGGCGCGCACACCGGAGCGTTCGACCAGGCGTTGAGATAAATCTGCCCGCGGCCAGCCAGCGCATCGATGTTCGGGGTGTCGGCATAAGCGTCGCCATAACAGCCCAGTTGCGGCCCGTTGTCCTCGGAGGTGATCCACAAGATGTTCGGACGCTCGGCGACCGTGGCTTGACCCCAACTTCGCTGGCCGACCAGGAGCAGAACCACCAACGAAACGAGACACCAAGCTATCCTGCGCATGATCTTCTTTCCTGGGGGAGACGGTCTTTCGGGCTACATCATTGCCGCCACAACAAGCAGTTGCTTCTACTAAGCTAGCGTGTCCTTGCAGCCAGGGCCAGAAGTCCCATACCACTTGTTTGCAAGAGCGATAAAATGGGAGGTTTTTGCTTACGAAGAGGGTGCTGCGTTTTCGAACTCTATGATGGAGAAACTCAATGTTGCGAATCGTTAGTGGATTGATCGTCGCAGCCGTGCTCGGCTGCTTAGTTGTGTCCCCAGCCTCTGCTCAGGAGAATCCGGTGTATCTCATCAAGACGAATAAGGGCGATATCAAGGTCGAGACCTTTCCGAAGGAGGCCCCGATCTCGGCCAAGAACTTCGACGACTATGTCAAAGACGGCTTCTACGACGGCACGATCTTCCATCGCGTCATCCCTGGCTTCATGATCCAGTGCGGCGGGTTCACTACGGATATGAAGGAAAAGGCCAACAAGAAGGCCCCGATTAAGAACGAATCGAGCAACGGCTTGGAGAACAAGCAGTACACGTTGGCCATGGCTCGCACCAGCGTGCCCGATAGCGCTACCAGCCAGTTCTACATCAACGTCGCCGACAACGAGTTCCTCAACAAGGCTCGGGCACAGGACCGCGTCGGCTACGCCGTCTTCGGCCGCGTCATCGAAGGCCAGGACGTCGTCGACAAGATCGCTCAAGTCGCCACCGGCTCCAAGGGCGGCCACCAAGACGTGCCGCGCGAACCGGTCGTCATCGAAAAGATCACCAAGGTCGAAGAGAAGAAGTAACTATCATTGGCAACAGCGGCCGATCGCACCTCGCGATCGGCCGCTTCCATTTTTCGCGCAGCCGAAAAGGCTGGTGGTCCAACGTGGGACGGCAGTCCTCTGCCGTCAGCACCCAGGCAAAAAGCTCCCCCGCGCCTTGCATGTTCTTCGCAAGCGAGCTCCCCCGCGCACAGAAGGGTCCAAAGAGAAGAAGAGAAGAGCTGGACGGGCACAGTCAGGCGGCTTGGCGGGTGATGAAAAGAAAAAAACATCAGTAAAAAGTTTTGCATGCCGCGCTTTTATGATCCCCCC